>JBKJNN010000109.1:0-5848 GCA_046593625.1 Gemmatimonadaceae bacterium
CACGCAGCTCGGCAAGGCGAGAGACGCCGTTCAGTTCTCCGATCCGCGCAAGCATATCGGGCACCTCGATACGGGCTACTACCCAAAGCACATCACTACGCCAGAGCGCGTTCTCCGCGATCTGGAGCGCAGCTTCGCGAAAGGAGAGGCTGACTCCGGCAGCGCGTCAGATCCGCATCGCAAGGCGTTCATAGACAACTCGGGTCATGGAACTGGCACAATCAGCATCCTGGCCGGTGCGAAAGTGGGCGATGTGTACATGGGCGGTGCGCCGGATGCCGACATACTTCCCATTCGCATTGCAGACAGTGTCGTGCTGCTCCGCACTAGCGCGTTCGCGCAGGGGCTGAGATACGCGCTGGTAAACGGTTGCGACGTCGTCACCATGAGCATGGGCGGGCTGCCATCGGGGGCATGGAACGATGCGGTTAACGACGCGTACCTGGGTGGGTTGTGTCTGGTGGCCGCAGCGGGAAACAACTTCAGCGGGCTGCCAAGCCGTCACCTCGTTTATCCAGCGCGTTACAGTCGAGTCATTGCCGCCTGCGGAGTCATGGCGAATGGAAAGCCGTATTCTGGACTCAAGGGTCTCAAGACAATGGAAGGGAACTACGGTCCGGACAGCAGGATGTCGGAAGCGCTGGCGACTTATACCCCGAACATCCCCTGGGCAGTGTATGGCTGCGAGAAGGTGGTGCGCCTCGACGGTGAAGGAACTTCGGCAGCGACTCCGCAAATTGCAGCGGCTGTCGCACTGTGGTTCGAGAAATACAAGAATGAACTGCCGCGCGACTGGCGCAGGATTGAAGCAGTCCGGAACGCGCTATTCAAAAGTGCGAGAAACCGGAATGCGGATCGCAGCCGGCTCGGCAACGGCATCCTTCAGGCGTTCGATGCGCTCAAGGTAAAACCGGTACTGGGCCTGCGGCAGTCGAAGGCGGACAGTGATTCGTTTGCGTTTCTTCGTGTGTTGACCGGTTTGGGAATTGTCGAAGTCCCCGCGCGCGAAGAGATGTTCAATCTCGAACTCGCGCAGCGCTGGCTCGTGAACAAGGAACTTCAGGAAATCGTTCCTGACCCAAGTGACTCCACTCAAATCGACGATGGAACGCTTAAGCAGTTGATGCAGGCAATCATCGAAGATCAAGGAGCGTCGCTCGCGCTTCGCCGCCACATTGCGTCGCGCTATCCGGTTGCGGCGGGACAGAGTGCACCGCGAACGGAACTCTCCAAGTCAGTAGTCACCGAGGTACTTCCTGCATGCGACACCGAGCCAGCGCTGCGCAATCCGTCTCACCGGCGGCTTCGCGTTTACGGAATCGATCCGAGCTATTCCGCGCGGCTCAAGACTGCCAGAATAAACGAGGTGACCCTCCGCATTCCGTGGGAACCTCTCCAGAAAGGGCCGGTAGGCGAATACATCGCGGTCGATGACACAGACGCCTCGGGAAAGTGCTACACGCCTGTAGACCTCGACGACTCTCGCCTGCTCGCTCAGGATGGCTGGACGCCTTCGGAAGGGAATCCGCAGTTCCATCAGCAGATGGTGTACGCCGTCGCTATGAAAACAATAAAGCATTTCGAGGCCGCACTCGGCCGCCCCGTGCTGTGGCGACCAGGCAAGAAACCCGGGAAACCCGATGACGACAGCGTTTTCAGCCAGCGGCTGGCAGTGCATCCGCATGCGCTGAGGCAGGCAAACGCGTTCTACAGTCCCGACAAGGTTTCGCTCGAGTTTGGCTACTTCGAATCGGGGCCAGAGAATGCGGGTGATCAGGTTCCGGGCAGCCGGGTTTACTCGTGCCTCTCGCATGATATCGTCGCGCACGAGACAACCCACGCGGTGCTCGATGGCATGCACACGCGATTCAACGAGCCGACAAACCCGGACGTTCTAGCGCTGCACGAAGGATTTGCGGACATCGTAGCCCTGCTTCAGCACTTCACAATTCCAGAAGTCCTGGAGAGCGAGATCAGCCGCACCCGCGGTGACATTGAAGCCGAGTCGATCTTTGGCAGCCTCGCAGTTCAATTCGGCCAGGCAACCGGCGGACGTGGCGCGCTGCGAAATGCGATCGGCCGAATCGAGAACGGAGTATGGAAGCGGCTGGTACCTGATCCCACGGAGCTGTCACGGCGCATAACGCCGCACTCGCGTGGTGCCGTACTCGTCGGCGCAGTGTTCGATGCGTTCATCGCGATATACAACGAGCGCACCGCCGACCTCATTCGCATCTATACGGGCGGTACGGGAATTCTGCCCAACGGCGCCATCCATCCAGATCTCGTAAAACGCCTCGCCGACGAAGCCAGCAAGTCAGCAGACCACGTACTCGGCATGTGCATCCGCGCGCTCGACTACGTGCCTCCGGTGGATGTCACGTTCTTCGAATATCTGCGCGCTCTGATTACAGCCGACTTCGATGTGGTACATGATGACAAGCACAACTATCGAGTCTCCTTTGTGGAAGCATTCCGCAGGCACGGAATCTTTCCGGCCAACCTGTCAGATCCGTCGCCCAATACAGTCCGCACGCTTTCAGTTGATACTCTCAGCTGGACCGGCCTCGATCAAAACGCGCCATCGCGCGCCAGTCGCAGCATGAACAAGCACTATGCGAAGCTGCTCGACGGACTAAGCGCTTACGCGGACGACTGCCTGTATCTCTCCAACAGGAAGCAGCTATTCGAACGTACCCGCACGCAGCGAACCCAATTGCACGCACAACTTGGCAAAGCTTTTGAGGCTTTTCCGGAGTTTGCAAGCGAACTGGGCCTCGACGTAAAACGAAAGTTCGAGGTGCACCGCGTGAACTGCGCAATGAAATTCAGTCCCGAGGGGCGCCACATTCCGCAGGTGGTGGTGTCGCTTGCCCAGGAGGCAAAACTCGCAGCAGATCGTGAATCAGGAGCGCCAGCTCACATCTTCCGCGGTGGCTCGACCCTGGTAGTGGATCTCGCCGTCCCGGAAGTGAAGTACAGAATCGTGAAGAACATCGGCAGCGTGACGAGGCGGAAACGGACGGCCGCGTTCGTTCGTGAAGCTGCCGCCGATCCGTTGCGTGCGCTCTTCTTCAGTGCAGATCGCCGCGAGCCGTTTGCAGCATTGCACGCGCTCGCGGACGACGGGCTGTAACCCTTACAGCGCGTCTATCTCTTTTGCGGTACGCTCGAGGATCTCCCTGATCTTCGCGACCTGCTCCGCTGTGCGGGGTGAGTTGCGCGAACCGTACACCGCGCGGCCGACGTTTTTCATTCCGCGATGCACTTCCATCATCGGCTCGCCAAAGATGTTCTGCGCAAAATCCGCAATCTTCGCAAAGATATCATCGATCAGCGGCTTGTTTTCAGCGAGGTGCGCCCGGCCTTCATCGGTGATCTCGTAAATCTTCTTCCCGCTCTCTTCAGGCATGGCTCGGGCGTAGCCGAGGTCTTCGAGAAGCGTGAGAGTTGGATAGACGGTGCCGGGACTTGGGGAATACATCCCGCTGAACCGCTCTTCGATCTCCTTGATGATCTCGTAGCCGTGTCGCGGCTTTTCTTCGAGCAGTTGAAGGATGACGAACTTCAGGTGCCCCTGGTCGAACATCCTCCCTCCTCCAAACGGACCGCCGCGCGAACGGCCACGGCCACCCCAGAACGCTCCCGGATCGAACCCGAAATTTTCGGGGCGCATGGCAAAGGCCCAGCCCGAAACCGGCCCGCAGTGTCTTCTGTGCATCTCTTCTACTCCTCACGAGGCGTGTTAACGTAGCCAGAACGAGGTTAACTATCTCCAAGCTATTACTGGCGATATATCTTGGGTGACCACAAGCTATATCTAGCGATATATCGCCGCAAGTGGAGATTCACGCCGGTGAGATTGGCGGCGCTGAGCCCCGCCTGCTACCGTAACACCAATGGCCCTCCGCTTTCTTCACGTTCTCGATGCCGACCACGAGCCGCGCCGCATCGCCGAAGTGCAGCGCATCTTTCGCAGCTATTTCGGCGAGGCGTACGCGGACTATGCCGGCAAGATTCCCGACCTGCTCAGGCGTCAGGGAGAGCTCGGCCATCGCACAGTTCTAATCACGGCAGAAGAAGGTGCCGGTCGCGTTCTGGCATTTGCGCTCGCCCTTCATTACACCGACCTCAACGCGACACTGCTGGACTTCATCGTCGCCGACCCTGCGGTGCGGCAGCGCGGAGTTGGTGGCGCGCTGTACGAAGCCCTCCGAGAATACCTGCATCGGCTGGGAAGCAGAGGCCTCTATCTCGAGGTGCGGCCAGATACGGCAGAGCTCGAGCCGGACTCCGCGCGCCGAAAAACAAACCGCTCCCGTATTCGCTTCTACGAACGTTACGGGGGCCGAGTCATACTCGGCACAACCTATGAGCAAAAGCGTGAGGGCCAGGAGCAGGGCGAACCATATCTGATTTTTGATTCGCTTGGCGATCCGCGGATTCCGTCGGCTGACGAAGTGCGCGGAATGATTTCGGCAGTTCTATTTCGGAAGTACGACTACGCCCGCGACAATACCTACGCACTGAGCATTGTAGATTCGGTCCGCGAAGGCGGTATCTCGCTTCAGGAACCGCGCTCGCGCCCGGGTATCCCAAGGCCGCCCGTTCAGCGCGAGGTATATCGTCCCATCAAGGTGATTGTGCCGGACGCGCACAGCGTGCACCACGTGAAGGAACGAGGCTATGTCGAACGGCCGGTGCGCGTTGAGCGAATCGTAGCCGCGATCACGTCACAACCGGGAGTCAGCTTTGTCCCCGTGGCGGAACATGGAGTGAAGCCCATCACCGCCGTGCACGATGTCGACTTCGTGGAATACATCGAACGGCTCTGTTCTTCACTCGAACCGGGAAGAGCAGTTTATCCCTACGTCTTTCCTATCAGGCTGAGAGAACGCCGGCCGGTAGACGAAGAGGTTCAGGCCGGATACTACTGCATCGATACGTTCACCCCGCTCACACACAACGCATACATTGCCGCGCGGGCCGCCGTAGACTGTGCGCTCACAGGCGCGGATTTGCTGAGGGATGGAGAACATCTGGCGTACGCCATCTGCCGCCCGCCCGGGCATCACGCGGAGCGGAGCGTATACGGCGGGTTCTGCTACTTCAACAACGCCGCAATTGCCGCGCACGCGCTCAGTGCCGAAGGGAGAGTCGCCGTACTGGACATAGACTTTCACCACGGCAACGGAACGCAGGACATTTTCATCAACCGGTCCGACGTTCTCACGCTTTCCATTCACGGCGACCCTAGCTACGCATACCCCTATTTTGCCGGATTCTCCGACGAACTCGGCGAAGGTGAAGGCGATGGGTTCAATCTCAACTACCCGCTCGAGGAAGGCGTTGGCGACGATCGCTACATGATCGTGCTGAATGAGGCACTCGCAAAAATCGCCGAGTTTGCGCCTCGCTACTTCGTTCTGTCGGTGGGACTCGATATCGCCAAGGGCGATCCAACCGGTGCGTGGGTCATATCACCGGATGGGCTGGAGAGAATCGGCGCAGCGATTGCCGGGCTCGGGATTCCCACGCTCGCAGTTCAGGAAGGCGGCTATGACATCCGCGTGCTGGGGCGAAACGCGCGCCGGTTTCTCGAAGGGCTTCAGCGCGGCGTAACGGAGAGGCCTGCGGTTACGCAGCCCGCGGACTGAGATCGCGGACGGGATCCTCAGCCCCCCCAGATAGCAATCCCCGCCCAATTTCGCAAGCCCGGAGAGCGGTCCATATCCTGCACTCCTCGACAATGTGAAAATCCTCCTCGTCCAGGTCCGAGGCGCCCGCTATGCCATTCCCGCCACAAACGTGGTGGAAATAATTCGCGCCGTGGGGGTCAGCCCTCTCC
>JBKJNN010000096.1:0-21393 GCA_046593625.1 Gemmatimonadaceae bacterium
ACCCGCACGAATCGACCAATCTAATCGGTGCGGGAGCCGGTATGGAGGTGAGGGGAATCGAACCCCTGACCTCTTGAATGCCATTCAAGCGCTCTCCCAACTGAGCTACACCCCCGGCCCTCCAAACACACCCGCCAACCACATCAAAACAGCCGGTGTCTAATCCCCAAACCCCCGCGCAAATCTCCGATTCCAGCAGAAATCAGATGATTCCAGTCAAACAGCCACAAACACCACATTTGCCCGAGGAACCGCGAAGGATATCCGAGGGTAGATACTAAGTCAAGAAATCACCCCTAGCATCTTTCGCCACGGCCGGTAATTTGCACGGCCTTACCCCCGATGATTTTAACACGGAATCCCGGGATCAAGGACACGCCAAAAGCAGCAGCCATTGCGCTTGAAGCATGTCCATCGCAGCACTCGGCATTTGCCGCGTCAAACATAGATAGAATTCTTGAAGAACGGACCTGAGGTGTCCACCAATGGCTGAAGTCAAACGCCGCCGCCGCGCGGCGCCAGTAACCGGGATCGCGCCCAGCGAGCCCGAGCGCGACATACTCGATCAGTACCTCTACGAAGTCAGCACCTATCCGCTGCTCAAAGGTACCGAAGAAATCGACGTCGCCCGGAAAATCCAGGCCGGTGACCAGGATGCTCTACAGGAGCTCGTGAAACGCAACCTGCGCTTCGTGATCTCCGTCGCAAAAAAATATCAGAACCGCGGTCTTCCCCTCATCGATCTCATCGGAGAAGGAAACGTCGGCTTGCTTACCGCTGCACGTAAGTTCGACCCGGACCAGGGCGTGAAATTCATTTCATACGCCGTATGGTGGATCCGTCAGGCCATTCTCTCATCGCTCGCGCGACAGGGAAGAACGGTCCGCGTTCCGCTCAACCGCACAGCTGACCTCTCACGCATCATCAAGGCGAGCGAAATTCTCCGCCAGAAAATGCGCCGCGAGCCAACGCCCGAAGAACTGTCTCAGCTGACAGGACTCTCGGTCGAAGTCGTGCAGTCACTCGCCGCACTCAACACCGGCGACGTACGGCTCGATGCACCAATGGACCCCGAAGGCGATCGCTCACTCATCGAGCGCTTCGTGGCCGACGAAATGCCCGACACCGAAGAAGAAGCAATGAACCGCTTCCTCAACGATGAAATAGAGTCCGCACTCTCCACGCTCCCGCCACGGGACGCCAAAGTGCTGCGCCTCTACTTCGGACTCGAAGCCGGACGCGAACACACCCTCGAAGAGATCGGCTCCATGCTCGGTGTCACCCGCGAACGCGTCAGACAGCTCCGCGACCGCGCCCTCAAGCGCCTCCGCGAAGGCGACGTCGGCCGCGCACTCGGCAGTTTTGCTGCGTGAGGAGTCAAATCAACGCAACGCCGCTGTAAGAGAAGCCCCGGCAGAACACGCCGGGGCTTCTTCGCTTCCCCCCAACAGCTAACCCGAACCGCGCCGTTTGCGTTATCTTCCCCTCTCACAAAGCCGCCCGCCGACACGCATGATCCGCCTCGTAGACGTCCACAAAGCTTTCGGTTCAAAAGAAGTGCTCACCGGATTCGACCTCGAAGTGAAAGAGGGCGAAACGATGGTGATCATCGGCTATTCAGGAACCGGAAAATCAGTCGCCATCAAGCACATCGTTGGCCTGCTGGAGCCCGACCAGGGAACGGTCTGGGTCGATGGCCTCGAAGTTCCGAAACTCGCCCGGCCCGAGCTGTACGCACTGCGCGCCAAAATCGGTTACGTGTTTCAGTTCGCCGCGCTGTTTGACTCGATGACAATAGGCGAGAACGTCGCGATGGGACTCCGAAAGGAAGGCAAGCTCAGCGAACCCGAGATTCTCAAGCGCGTGAGCGAAGCACTCGACCTGGTTGACCTCCCCGACGTCGAAACAAAAATGCCGGCCGAACTCTCCGGGGGAATGAGGAAACGCGTCGGAATCGCTCGAGGAATTGCACGCCGGCCCAAATACGTGCTCTACGACGAACCCACAACCGGCCTTGATCCAGTCACCAGCGCCGTGATCGATGAACTGATGGTGCGAATGCGCGAACGGCTCGGCGTCACCAGCATCGTGATCACTCACGACATGCGAAGCGCGTACAGAGTCGGCAGCCGCATCGCCATGCTGTACGAAGGAAAGGTTCGCCAGGTGGGAACGGTGGACGAAATCCAGCAGACGTCAGATCCCATCGTCCGCCAGTTCATCGAAGGCAAGCCCGATCTGGAAACGGTCGAGGCCGGTGTCTAAACAGCCCGCGGGCGAACCCTCCGAACTTCCGACGCTCCTCGTCTACGCGTCGCGCGAGCGCGCAAGATCCTTCGTTCGCTCCGCATTTCCAAAGCGGCGCTGGAAAATCATGATGGTCCGCGACGCTCGCGAATTCCGCGAGGCATTTCGCAACGTACTCATTGATGCCGCCCTCGTAGACATTGGAGCGCCGGCCGCCACCGCTGCAGCCAGCGGCGAACACGGTGTGACCGCTGCCTACAGCCAGCCAACGTCGGGCGGAGACGATAGTTGGAAAATCGCTGCCCTCGCGCACGAATTCCCGAGCGCACCTTTCTTCGGGATTACTCCATTCAGGCCCGCCGATACCCCGGCCATCGCACGCGCTGCCGCACTCGAGTGCAGCGACATTCTGGCCGACGGGCTCGATGAAGCGGTCGCCCGCGACCTCGTCGGTCCCCGCACCTTCTCCGCGCGATTCTCGGCTGCACTTAACACTCCTCCAAAGTCACTCGGGCTCCGTACAGAGATGCAGCTCGCTGCATGGCGCGCCATCGTGGCTGCGTCAGGCAGACCTATCCGCACCGCGGCTCTTGCTCGATCCGTCAACGTCAGCAGGGAACACCTCAGCCGTCATTTTGCCGCGCCGGGAGCCCCGAACCTCAAGCGCGTAATCGACCTCGTCCGGATGATTGGTGCAGCCGAACTGTCCAAAAATCCCGGGCTGGACGTCCGCGACGTGGCGCGGATCCTCGGATTCGCGTCATCCTCCCACCTCGCGGTCACCGCGCAGCGCGTTCTGGGCACCCGGCCAGTGTCACTTTCCCGCCTCAGGACCGTGGACATGGTAGAGCGGTTCACACAGGGCCGGACCCGGAGTAGAGGTTGATGGACTCCCAACGCCTGTGACACTGCGCCGCCAGTTCCTTTCGGCATTACTCGCAGTTCTCGCGATTGCGAACGCCGGGCCGGTGTTGCAGGCCCAGCAGCCTTCCCCGCCCGCAGCGCGCGCAACATCTCCGGGGGACACGCTCGCAGGAGCGATTGAACAGGTTCAGGTGTCCGCCTCGGTTGCCGACCCGGACATCGCACGCCGGCTGGAACGCATACTCGCCGCGACAGGACGTTACGCGTCCGGGGGAGTTACCGTCCGCGATGGAGTCGTTTCTCTGCGGGGTACGGCGGCGAACGAAGATGACAGAAAGTGGGCCGGCGATCTCGCCCGCAATACCGAGGGCGTTGCTGCGGTGCTGAATCGCATTGAAGTTACGCGCCCGTCAGTCTGGGATTTTCAGCCTGCCATCGCGGGCATGAAGGACCTCGCCCGAAGCGTCGTTCGAGCCACCCCGTTTGTCCTGCTGGCGGTCTTAATCCTCGTCGTGTCTGTAATCGTCGCCAGGCTCACCACCCGGATCGCGCGAAAGACACTCCGCAACCGGACATCAAGCCCGCTACTTCGGGACGTCACGGCGCGCGGCATCGGATTTCTGGTCTTCCTTGGAGGGTTGTTCATCGTTTTCAAGGTTGCGGGCCTCACTACCATCGCACTCACGGTGGTGGGCGGAACTGGAATACTCGGAATCATTCTCGGAATTGCCTTCAGGGAGATCTCCGAAAATCTTCTTGCAAGTGTTTTTCTGAGCGTGCAGAGACCATTCCGGAACGGTGACCTGATCGAGATCGAAGGGATGACGGGATACGTGCAGCGCCTGATGACGCGTGCCACCGTGCTGATGACGCTCGACGGAAATCACGTCCAGATCCCGAATGCCACAGTATATCGGAGCATCATCCGCAATTACACCAGCAATCCCAACAGACGCGAGGAATTCGTAGTTGGAATCGGGTATGACGACTCCGTTGCCGATGCCCAGCAAGTCGCAATGAAGGTCATTTCGGAGCATCCCGCTGTCCTCAAGGATCCCGAACCGTGGGTTCTGGTCGACGACCTCGGCCGCGCGACCGTCAACCTCCGCGTTTACTTCTGGATCGACGGCAGCCAGCACAGCTGGCTCAAGGTCCGCTCGTCGCTTATTCGACTTGTAAAGCGGGCATTCCAGGAGCAGGGCATCTCAATGCCCGACGAGGCAAGAGAGCTGATTTTCCCGCAGGGCGTTCCCGTAATTCTGAACGATGGCACTTCCGCGGGTCATCCACCTTCGCCCATTCGGCAGCGCGCACCGCTCCAGGAGCCAGAAAATGTCGCAACTCAAGCTGAAGGGGATCTCCGGAGCGACGCCGCCGAAATCAGCGAACAAGCGAGAACCTCCCGGGTTCCTGAGGAGGGCGCCGACCTGCTCGACCCGAACGGGAGTGCGAACACCTGAGCCGAAGGAAATAGAGCTTCACCTTTAGCGTACCGCCAAGGCCCGACTTCTTGCAGTGAGACATGGCTTGTGATATTTTTCACAAGCTGTGGAGCGCACCCTTACCCGCGCCCATTAGACCGTGCCCGGCAGTTTCCTTAACGCTTCCTGAACTTCACCTCATATGGCAACCGAAACCTCTCTCCGCCCCGGCGAAATCAAGGATATTCTGCTTCGCGAAATCGAAGCGGCCGACCTCCGCGACCTGGACGTTGAAGAAGTCGGTACCGTCCTCGAAGTAAAAGACGGTATTGCTCGCATTTATGGACTCTCCAGGGCCATGTCCGGAGAGATGCTCGAAGTGACCTCGTCCGAAACGGGCGACAAGATCACCGCTCTCGCACTCAACCTCGAAGAAGACAACATCGGCGCCGTCATCCTCGGCGATTACCTGGTGCTGAAAGAAGGCGATGAAGTCCGACGCACCTCGCGCGTGCTCGAAGTCCCCGTCGGCCCCGAACTCGTCGGCCGCGTAGTCGATCCACTCGGCAGGCCGATCGATGAAGCCGGGGCGATCAATGCGTCGCACACTCGCAAGGTAGAGTCTGCCGCCCCCGGAATCATCGTCCGTCAGCCGGTGAAAGAGCCGCTCCAGACAGGAATCAAGGCAATCGATTCCATGATCCCGATCGGACGCGGACAGCGTGAGCTGATCATCGGCGACCGCGGAACCGGAAAGACGGCAATCGCGATCGACACGATCATCAACCAGAAGGGCAACGGCGTCATCTGCGTCTATGTCGCAATCGGCCAGAAGAACTCCACTGTCGCGGCTGTCGTCGAGAAGCTTCGTCAGGCCGGCGCAATGGAATACACAATCGTCGTCGTCGCTGGAGCTTCCGATCCCGCGCCGATGCAGTACATCGCGCCCTACACGGGTTGCGCGATGGCCGAGTATTTCATGTACAACGAGGGAATGCCGACGCTGTGTGTGTACGACGATCTCACGAAGCAGGCGGCAGCCTATCGCCAGCTCTCGCTCGTGCTGCGTCGGCCGCCCGGCCGTGAGGCGTTCCCGGGTGACGTTTTCTATCTCCACTCGCGTCTCCTCGAGCGCGCTGCAAAGCTGCGCGAAGACAAGGAAGTCGTGGACGGCGTGAACATTCTCAAGCCGGGCGGATCGCTCACCGCTCTGCCGATCATCGAGACGCAGGCGGGCGACGTTTCAGCGTACATCCCGACCAACGTGATCTCGATCACGGACGGGCAGATCTTCCTCGAAGCAGATCTTTTCTACTCGGGTGTCCGCCCCGCCGTCAACGTCGGTATCTCCGTCTCGCGCGTCGGTGGTGCAGCACAGATCAAGGCGATGAAGTCTGTCGCTGGCCGCCTTCGCCTCGATCTCGCTCAGTATCGCGAACTCGAAGCGTTCGCATCATTTGCATCAGATCTCGACGCGGCCACAAAGCGCCAGCTCGAGCGCGGTGCACGCACGGTCGAAATCCTGAAGCAGCCGCAGTACCAGCCGATGTCGGTCGAGAAGCAGGTCGTGATTCTCTACGCAGTGACGAATGGTCACCTCGACGGGATCCCGGTTGCCGAAATCCGCGAGTGGGAGGCGACGTTCCTCGACTTCCTGCACGCTCAGTATCCGCAGGTCGAGAGCTCGATCAAGTCCGACAAGGCGATGTCGAAGGAGATCGAAGCAGATCTCAAGCGCGCCATCGACGACTTCAACAAGAAGCGCGGCTCGGGCAAGGCCAAGTAATCCATGGCCAAGGGGCGTGAGCTAAAGGGGCGCATCAAGTCCATCGAGAACACGCGCAAGATCACGCGCACGATGGAGATGGTGGCCACTTCGAAAATGAAACGCGCGCAGGACAGGGTGCAGGCTGCCCGTCCTTACGCGCAAAGCCTGGCAGAAGTAATTGCCGGGCTGTACTCGCCGGAGCTCGCTGAGCGCTTTCCGCTGCTCAGGCAGCCGGAGAAGGTGAACCGCGCGGCAGTGATACTTCTCACGTCCAACCGCGGTCTCGCTGGTGGTTTCAATTCCAACCTCATCAAGGAAGGAAGAAATCTCCTGGCTCGCCTGGACAAGGACGGCGTGGACACGGAGCTGCACATTATCGGGAAGAAGGGAATCGGGTATTTCAAGTACATCGGGCGGAACATCGCATCTACCCGCACCGACATCACCGACAAGCCCTCGGTTCAGAATGCAGCCGAGATTGTCGATGACCTGCTCAATCGTTTCGTGAGCGGTGACCTCGACGCCGTGTACGTAGTACACTCGAAGTTCGTCTCGGCGCTTTCGTCGCCGCCGACTTCGGTGCAGATACTTCCGGTGACGCCGCCGGAATTGGAAGGCACTCGTCCCGACTATCTCCTGTATCCGTCGGCGGACGCCATCCTCAAGGAGCTGCTCCCGCTTTATGTGCGCAACGCAGTGTATCGCGGTCTGGTTGAGAACGAAGCTGCATTCCAGAGCGCGCAGCGCACCGCAATGAAGAACGCTACCGACAACGCCGGCGACATTCTGAACGTGCTTCGCCGTACATATAACCGCGCCCGCCAGGCGCAGATCACGCAGGAGATTGCCGAAATCGTCGGCGGCTCCGCGGCACTAGAGGGTTAGAAATGGCCACCGCAGTCAACACCGAAAAAAACGTCGGGAAAGTCGTCCAGGTCATCGGTCCGGTGCTCGATGTCGAGTTCGAGTCCGAGCACCTGCCAGAGTTGTATAACGCGATCACCATCAACGCAAAGTCTGATGGCGGCGGCGACATCAGGGTTACCTCCGAGGTGCAGCAGCATATCGGGCGCAATCAGGTTCGCGCAGTCGCAATGTCAGCCACCGATGGTGTGGTGCGCGGCATGGAAGTCGTCGACACGGGCGCACCGATCAAGGTCCCCGTTGGCGCCGCCGCACTCGGCCGCATCCTTAACGTGCTCGGCGAGCCGGTTGACGACGGTGAGCCAATCGGCCCCGAGGTGGAGCGCTGGGCGATTCACCGCAAGGCGCCTGATTTCGCCAACCTCGAGCCGAAGACCGAAGTGTTCGAGACGGGCATCAAGGTTGTTGACCTGATTGCTCCGTTCGTGAAGGGTGGAAAGATCGGACTCTTTGGCGGCGCCGGCGTCGGCAAGACGGTCGTCATTCAGGAGCTGATCAACAACGTGGCAAAGGGTCACGGTGGAAAGTCAGTCTTCTGCGGCGTTGGTGAGCGTACTCGCGAAGGGAACGATCTCTATCTCGAGTTCAAGGAAGCAGGCATTCTCGACAACGTGGCGCTCATCTACGGCCAGATGAACGAGCCGCCGGGAGCGCGTCTGCGCGTGGGACTCTCCGGTCTCACGGTCGCCGAGTATTTCCGCGACGTCGAGAATCAGGACGTGCTCGTGTTTATCGACAATATTTTCAGATTCACGCAGGCAGGTTCCGAAGTGTCCGCGCTGCTTGGCAGAATGCCGAGTGCCGTGGGTTACCAGCCGACACTGGCAACGGAGATGGGAGATCTTCAGGAGCGCATCACTTCCACCAAGACGGGTTCGATTACGTCTGTGCAGGCGATTTACGTCCCTGCGGACGACATCACGGATCCAGCACCTGCGACGGCGTTTGCTCACCTCGACGCTACAGTCGTGCTCTCGCGTGCGATTACGGAACTCGGCATCTATCCCGCTGTCGATCCGCTCGCGTCTTCATCGCGAATTCTCGACGCGCAGTATCTCGGCGATCGTCACTACAACGTCGCTACGTCGGTGCAGCGAATTCTTCAGCGCTACAAGGAACTCCAGGACATCATCGCGATTCTCGGCATGGATGAGCTCTCGGAAGAGGACAAACTCGTCGTTGGCCGCGCACGCCGCCTTCAGCGTTTCATGTCGCAGCCGTTCGCCGTTGCAGAGCAGTTCACCGGAATTCCCGGCAAGTACGTCAAGCTGGAGGACACCATTTCGTCCTTCGAGCGAGTCGTGGCCGGTGAATTTGACACACTGCCTGAGCAGGCCTTCTACATGGCTGGCGGAATTGACGATGTCATCGAGAACGCCAACAAGATGGCGGCACAGGGCTGATGCTGAAAGTTTCCGTCATCTCGCCCGAGCGCGTTCTCTTCGAGGGCGAGGTGGCTTCCGTGGTTGCTCCCGCGTTTGACGGCGAGGTCGGTATTCTTTCCGGCCACGCGCCGATGATGACGCTGCTCGGCAAGGGGCCTTTGAAACTTGGCGGTGGTGGCGGCGACAAGCAGTTCGAAATCGAAGGCGGCTTTCTGCAGGTTGTCGAGAATGAAGTCCGGATTGTGACGGAGAAGGCCACCGCAGCCTGACGTTGGTCCGTCATTCTCTGTGTCTACTCTGCGCCCTTCAGCCACTGGACATAGGACGAAACCGCGGCGGCGAGCGGCGTGATCTCTGAACTGTAACCGGCACCACGCATCCGCGAGATGTCCGCCTGCGTGAAGTACTGGTACTTCTCGCGCAGTGCCTCCGGCATGTCGATGAACTCTATCGATGGCTCGCGTCCCATCGCCGCAAAAACTGCGTGAGCCAGCTCCAGCCATGTTTCGGCGCGTCCTGACCCGACATTGAACAAGCCATTCGCGTGGGTGTTGTCCGCAAGGTGAAGAGTCATTGCAACCGCATCGTTCACATAGATGAAGTCGCGGCGCTGCTCGCCATCCGGAAATTCGTCACGATAACTCCGGAAGAGCCGGATGACACCGGTATCCTTCACCTGCGAAAATGCCTTGTTCACGAGGCTCCGCATCGAGCCCTTGTGCTGTTCGTGCGGCCCGAAGACGTTGAAATACTTGACCCCCGCGATCCGGTCGAGCAGTCCTGCGCGCGCTGCATATGAGTCAAACAGGTGCTTGGAATACCCGTACGCATTCAGCGGGCGAAGCTGCGCGAGATACTCAGCGTCCTGCCTGTCATCCATTCCGGCCGAGCCGTCGCCATAGGTGGCGGCGGAGGATGCATACACGAAGCGCGCGCCCGACGCGACGCTCAGTTCGGCGAGATCCCGCGTGAACTGATAATTGTTGCGCATCAGATACGCGGCGTCAGTCTCGGTAGTGGAAGAGCAGGCCCCCATGTGCAGCACCAGGCCGAACGCGCCTAGCGTGCCCGCATTCATCGTCTGGATGAGTTCGCCGGCGTCAATGTAGTCGGCAAAACGCAGCGGGAGGAGATTGCGCCACTTCTCGTCCTCACCAAGGAAATCGGCCACAACGATGTTGTCGTGGCCCCGCCGGTTGAGTTCGGCAATGAGCTGGCTGCCGATGAATCCGGCACCGCCCGTGACGAGAATTCTGGAGTTGGATGGGTGGGTCACGCCAGAAAGATATTCGCTCGGGAGGCACGGTGTATTTGAGGTTTTCGGGCCGTCCATTCCTCACCAGCTCTCAGCACACAGCGGTCAGCTTCAGGTCTCGTAGCTGAACATTCACCTCTGCGGCCGGGCAATTGCACTTGCCATGTCACGCCTCCCACTCCAACGTAAGAGCGATGAGCGAAACCCTTCCTTCAGTCCTGGTGGTCGATGATAACGAGGACAATGCCCACATCATCCGGGATTACCTCGAAGCTCGTGGGTATCCCATCACCGTCGCCTACGACGGCGACGAAGCGATGGCCCTGTTCGCCACCGTCAAGCCGACGATCGTCCTGCTCGATGTCATGATGCCGGGCCGCGACGGCTGGCAGGTCTGCCGGGAAATGAAGGCAAGCCCGGCCGGACGCGATATCCGGGTCATCATGGTCACGGCGCTTCAGGACTGGATGGACAAGCGCCAGGCCATCGAGACCGGCGCCGACGATTACGTCGAGAAGCCATTCGAGCTGGCGAAGCTTGCCGCAGTAGTCGAGCGGAATGCGGCGCAGCTTCCCCGCCCCGGCTGACCTTGCCCAGTTACAAGCGGCTTTTCCGTGGCGGCAAGACGCACAGAATTCCGACGGTGTCGTCGGCAATTGATTCTGTCCGCCAGTCTATTCAGGAGCGCAAGGAACTTCTCGTCCTCTATTTCAACTTCGACCGCTACGCGAAAATCGAAGAGATCTACGGATGGGAAAAGCTGGACGAAATCCTCCAGACCACCGGCGGGGCGATTGCAGAGTTTCTGAGCTCGAGTCCGTTCTCTTACTCCGAAGTGATGGTGAACTTCACGAATGACGACGACTTCGTGCTGTTTCACATCCCCTCGCCTCAGGCCGAAGTCCCGGATGCCGATGTCATCACCGATTTTACCGCCCGCCTTCACCAGTTCATAGCGCGCCGGATCGAAGAGGAACACGGCGAAGACATCGCGTCGCTGTTCGAGACCTTTGTGGGAACTTCCCACATCCACTATGACCCGAAGGTCAGACTGGAAAGGCAGATCTACCGGGCCATTCGCGACGCTGCAAACTCCTCCAACTCGGTCGAGCAGCGCGAATTCGTTCTCAAGGCCTCAGACCTTCGCGAGACGCTTCGCACTGGTGGTTTGTACGTCGACTACCATCCCATCGTAATCACGGAGACCCAGGAGATATTCGGGTACGAGGCGCTTGCGCGCGGCACCATGAAATCGATGCGGCGTCCCGAAGTGATGTTCGAGATAGCAGAACAGACGGACATGATCTGGGAACTGAGCCGGCTGTGCCGCAACACTGCGATCTCCGGCATGCGCGAGAAGCTCAAGGATGATCAACTGCTTTTCATCAATGTCGATCCGCACGATTTCACAGATCCGATGTTCAACGAACGGGACATGGATGTCACAGATCCCACCAGGGTGGTTCTCGAGATAACGGAGCGCACCGCCATTCGCGACTACCCGAAGTTTCGCGGCCGCCTTGAGGAATTCCGAAAGAAGGGATTCCGCTTCGCCGTCGATGACGCGGGCAGTGGGTACGCTGGCCTGGGCTCGATTGCCAACCTCGAGCCTGATTTCATCAAGCTCGATATCTCTCTCATCAACTCCATCGATGTGAATTTCATCAAACAGAGTCTGGTGGAAAAAATGGTGGGATTCGGCAACGATCAGAACGCGATGGTAATTGCCGAAGGTGTTGAGACAGCGGAGGAATACGAGATGGTGAAGCGTCTGGGGGTACATCTCGTTCAGGGGTTCTACCTGCATCCGCCGGCTCCCGAGCGGCAGTTGAAGATTCCCGCCTAGAACAGCCCTTCCACCAGCTCGGTAGATCTGTCGCCGGCACCAAGGCCGGCTTCCACCACGCGGCGCGCGGAGAGTGCGGCGCGGTGGTGCACGGCAGGATTCCTGAGCCATGCGAGGAGTCGCGCCGAGATGTCGCCCGGCCCGGGGCAGCGAACGGCGCCACCGCCATTGACGAGAAGGCGAGCGTCACGGTTGTCCAGGTGCATCGGTCCCATGAGTACTGGAGCACCGAACGCTGCCGGCTCCAGCAGAGAGTGCAGCCCCGCGCTGTGAAATCCGCCGCCGACGTACGCCGCGTCGGCGAGCGCGTAGAGATCGCCGAGAATCCCGTATTCGTCCACGAGCAGTACATCAGTTGACTCAGCCGATGCGTCACTGGTGCGCGACAGCGACAGCGACGACGCGCGAGCCCATTGCACGATACCGTCGAGGTGTGACTCGGAAAGCTCATGTGGTGCAATGATGAGCCTCACTCCGTTGATTTCCCTGCGAAGCTGAATCCATGCGGGGAGAAGCCGTTTCTCATCGGAGGGCCAGGTAGATCCGGCGACGAGAGTAGCGCGCGTGTCTTCGTGCCTTGAACGCAGCTTGTCACGTGATGTGCTGGGAGAGTGCGCGCGAGCCCAGACCTGATCGTAACGCGTGTCCCCGGTGATAATCATGCGATCGCCCCGCACTCCCATCGCCAGCAGACGGTCTGCGTCAGACGGCGAGATGGCGCCAACAACGTCGAGCGCGCAGTAGGCATCGCGGAGGGCAAGCCGCGCAATACCTGACCGCCTCCGCGATGACTCGGGGACCGTCGCGCTCAACAGGCCCAGCTTCACACCCAGCGCCGATGCTTTTTCGGCAAGCAGCGGCCAGACGTCGAGCTTGCTGAATACGATTGCAGTGGGCCTCAGGATATCGAGCGCGGCCTTGCAGGCGGGTGCCGTGTCGAACGGAAGGTAGTCCTGAAAATCAGCCGGGACTTCACTGGCGAAGCGTTCAGCGCTTGGCGAGAAGAAAGTGTAGACGAGCTGAACATCCGGGCGACGCTCGCGAAAACGGCGAATTACCGGGAGGGCCTGAAGTCCTTCACCCACTGATGGAGCGTGAACCCACAGCAGCGGCCTCGACATGTCGCGATGTTGATCGGCCCATGCGCGGTAACGGTCGAGCAATCCGCGCCTCGCATTGATTGCCCTCAGAACCTTGGATTGTTTCTCGGGGGCGAGCGAAACCGCCGCCCGGCTCAATGCTCCGGCAGCGGCGTATGGAAGACGAAGGAGCGGATGCATTCTCGCTCCCCCCGCTAGCGGGCTACCGCGATGCTGCGCTCCGGTCTTTCGCGATGGTTGCGTCGAGCAGCTCGCGCATCGAGGACAACGGCTGAGCGCCGGGTATCACCGCGCCGCCGATCAGGAAACTCGGTGTGGACTGAACACCGCCTGCTGCTGCCCTGTCGCGATCGGCAAAGATGAGCGCCAGCATTTCGTCACTGTCAACGCATTTTTTCCATTGCGCGAAGTCAACGCCTACCGCGCGGGCAATCGAATCCAGCACCGGGCGGGGCTGCGCCATTGTCGCCCACTTCGCCTGCGATTCGAACAGCGCGTCGTGATACTGCCAGAACTTGTTCTGCGAACTGGCGCACATCGCACCAGCCGCTGTCGGAACTGCATTCTGGTGCTGGCCGAGCGGGAAGTTGATGAATGCAACCTTTACCTTGCCTGTACGTACGTACTCATCTACGAACTGCCGGTAAGACTCACTGTGCCATTGCTTGCAGAAGGGACACTGAAAATCGCTCGCGATAATGACCCATGTTTTTGCCGATGAGTCGCCTGCGATACGGCCTTTGTCGGCGGCTGTTACGGATGAACTTGTCGCAGGCGTGCTGGTCGAAGCAGAGGCAGGTGTGGCGCCATCGGCACGCGGAGTCGAATTGCCTGAGCTGCATGCCGCGATGACAAACGCGGCAATGAGTGTCCCAAACGGTGCGGCACTAAAGTTGACTTGAGATTTGAGCATTGGATAAATAGGGGTTGGCCGCAGGGTCTAAATCAAGGGTGGAGGAACGATTCCGAGAATGGAACGACACGGCGCTCGACGCCTTGCGCAACTATTAACAATAATGGCGGTTGGCGCCACGCTGTTGCACCCTGCGCGTGTTATTGCGCAGGGGCCCGTGATTCCTGCCCCTGCGGGTCTCGTGAACGACTTCGCTCACGTGCTCGACGCGGGTGCCGTTGAACGAATGACGCGTATCGCCGAGGATGTCCGGACCAAGTCGCGGGGCGAGATGGCGATTGTGACGCTGCCCGATCTTGCGGGGCGTGACGTTGCGGACGTCGCACTGGCGATCGGCCGCGAGTGGAAGGTTGGCAAGGTGGGTACGCCCGGTGATCCAACACGCAACGCCGGTGCTGTCATCCTCCTGGTTCCGAAGGAAACGAACTCTGACAACCGCGGCCGCTGCTTTGTGCTGACGGGGCAGGGAACTGAAGGATTCATCACAGATGCCACCGCGGGGGACATCTGTCGCGAAGCTACGCCGTTCTTCATGCAGCGTGACTATGCGTCGGGGCTGGAGCTGGTGACACTTCGCACCGCGCAGCGATTTGCAGGAGAGTTCAACTTTACGCTCGATACAACGCTTGCCGGAGCGCCGGTAGTTCAGCGCCGGGCCGAGCGCAGCGACGGCGGCATTTCGCCTGTTGTGTTTTTCATAATCTTCTTTGTCGTGGTATCTCTTCTGAATCGCGCGAGCCGGCGCGGCAGAAGGGGTGGTCGCGGTGGATGCGGAGGAGGCATGCCGCTCATCATCCCGATGGGAGGAGGCGGCCGTGGTGGATGGGGCGGTGGCGGCGGCTTTGGGGGCGGCGGTGGGTTCGGCGGCTTCGGCGGCGGAGGCGGTTTCTCCGGCGGTGGGGGCGGCTCTTCATGGTGAAACACAGAGGCGCAGAGGGCTGCGCTACGCAGAGGCGCAGAGGCGCAGAGGTACGCAGAGAGATGCCAGCTGTCAGCCGTCAGCTGGCGCAGAGGGCGCAGAGTTGCGGACCGAAGGCAGATTATTTCCATGTGAGGACAACAACATGATCCATCTTCCGAAAGAACCCCTCCAACCCTCTGCGCCTCTGCGTGGGCGAAGCCCTCTGCGTCTCGTTCCTTTTGAGGACAACGGCATGATCATTCCACCGAGAGAAGCTCTTCCAACCCTCTGCGCCTCTGCGTGGCCGCGGCCCTCTGCGCCTCTTTCAAAAATTGTCAGATGAATGTAGAAGAACTTGTAACTCAGCTAAGGGCCGCATACGGGGAAACGCTGCAGTCCGTCATTCTCTATGGCTCCGCCGTCGCGGGCGAGCACATAAAGAAAAAATCCGACTACAATGTGCTCGTCGTTCTCAACTCGGTGCCGCTCGACCGGCTTGCAGCCGTCGGTGCGGTGGTGCGCGCCTGGGGGGAAGCCGGCAATCCCTCTCCGATGACATTCACGGCGGCAGAATGGCGTTCGTCGTCAGACGTGTTTCCCATGGAGTATGCCGATATCCTGGAACGGCACCGTGTCATCTACGGACCCGACGTGACAGAGGGAATCACGATCTCCAGGGATGATCTTCGACTTCAGCTCGAACAGCAGGCCCTGGGCAAGCTTCTCCATCTCAGGCGCGCCGCGATGGCGGCGGGTGACGACGCACGCGAACGCATCCGGCTTCTCGAGTCCAGCCTCAGCGCCATCATGGTTGTGTTCAGGGCAGTTGTGCGGCTGGAGGGAGACGTCCCGTCATCGGACTACGCGGCGCTGAGCGCGGACGTGGCGGCTCGCGCAGAATTCGACGCCCGTCCTTTCACACTCGCAGTTGAACATGTGCGGGGAACGCAGAAACTCCGGCACGAGGATTCCATGTCTGTACTTGCGGGGTACCTGGCCGGCATGGAAGCGCTCGTTACCTGGCTGGACAGATTTACCACCTGAACCTTTCCGGATTTGCAGGCGTAGGTTACTTCGACCCACTTCACGAGGCACGACGCAAAATGAAACTCAGACTTCTCGCCCTTCTCGCCCCACTGGCCCTGGGTGGCTGCGGCTACAACAGAATTCAGACACTCGACGAAACCGCATCTTCTGCCAAACATCAGATTGAGGTGCAGCTTCAGCGGCGCGCAGATCTCGTCCCCAATCTCGTCAATACCGTAAAGGGATACGCCGCGCATGAGGAAGCCGTGTTTACCCAGGTCGCCAATGCGCGCGCCGCCCTGAGCGGGGCGATTCGGTCAGGCGATCCCAAGCAACAGGTTGCGGCAGACGCTCAGCTCACCGGTGCGCTCGGTCGCCTGCTCGCGATCTCCGAGGCGTACCCGCAGCTAAAAGCAGACCAGGGCTTCCTTCGGCTCCAGGACGAGTTGTCCGGAACGGAAAACAGGATCGCCGTATCGCGCAGCGATTACAACGCCGCCGTGCGGGACTACAATACCTATATAAGAGGCTTCCCCCAGGTGATCACCGCCAAGGTCACTGGAGCCGGCGCACGTCCGTATTACGACGCCCCGCCGGGATCGGAGAACGTTCCGGCAGTGGATTTCTCCAAACCAGCGGCGCCCTGACAGCCCTATTATCAGGGCCAGGCGAATCTGTCAAGGAGCCCTCGCGTTCCCCTGGCCTGCCCCTGGCGCGCTCTTGACACGCCGAATCCACACACCTAACTAACGCCTATCTCGACCGGACAGAAATCCTTTTTTCTGTTCGGTCGAGTCGGTTTGCTGCACGCCTGTGCGGCACTCCGGGCAGGGAAGATCACTCCAACCATCCATGGAGAGGCGTGTGAGAACAACTCGTTCGTTAGTCATGTCGCTCATGATGCTTGTGCTTATCAGCACGAGCGCCTGGGCGCAAACGCGGCGTATCAGTGGCCGCGTCACCGCGGAGGGTTCCAACGAACCCGTATCTTCGGCGACAGTAAGCGTCGTCGGTACCACACTGGGAGCCATCACCGATGCAGACGGAAGATTTTCCGTATCCGCGCCGGGCGGCCCCGTCACCCTCAGAGTGAGACGTATCGGCTACACGCCGAGAACTCTCGCCGTCAGCGCGGGCCTCTCCGACGTGAACGTTTCTCTCGGAAAGGACGTGCTCGAGCTCGACAAGCAGGTCATCACGGGAACTGCCACCACTGTTTCGTCGGCCAACGCCGCCAACGCAGTAACGGTCATCACCTCCGAGAACCTGAACCGCGTTCCTGCGCAGACCATCGACAACGCGCTCCAGGGAAAGATCCCAGGCGCCATCGTGTCGACCAACTCCGGTGCCCCCGGCGGCGGTACTCAGGTCCAGCTCCGCGGAGTCAACACGATCAACTCGGCCTTCCAGCCGATCTACGTCGTGGACGGTGTCATCGTCAACAACACCGCAATCTCGAACGGTCTGAACGTGATCACGCAGGCGTCGCGCTCCGGTGGCGTCGCCAACTTCGCGTCAACCCAGGATCAGCGAGTCAACCGCATCGCCGACCTCAATCCGAACGACATCGAGACGGTGCAGGTCCTCAAGGGACCATCGGCCAGCTCGATCTACGGATCGGTCGGATCGAACGGCGTAATCGTGATCACCACCAAGCGCGGTCGCCCGGGCAAGACCACGCTCGACATCAACCAGCGCTTCGGCACGTACAAGATGTCGAACAAGCTTGGACCGTTCTACTGCTTCTCGTCGGCTGAGGAAGCCGCAAAGGAAGGATGGATTGGCGGGGGCAAGGATGCCACTCTGTTCAACTCTGCCACCAACAAGTGCCACGATTTCGAAGAAGAGCTCTACGGAAAGGGCAGCCTGTCGTACGCGACGGTTGCATCGCTCCGCGGCGCCACCACAGGTGGAACCAACTTCTTCATCTCCGGCCTTGCTCAGCGCGACAACGGCCTCACGCTTAACGACTACTACCAGAAGCAGTCGCTTCGCGTAAACGTCGGCCAGCAGATCGGCACGCGCCTCAACGTTCAGGCAAATACCGAGCTCATTCACTCGCTGACACAGCGCGGCGTGAGCGGCAACGACAACACGGGTATCAACCCGTACACCACTTTCTCGCAGACGCCGAGCTTCATCGACCTCACGAGACAGGGCGACGGGACGTATCCGAAGAATCCGCAGAACGCAGTCGGCAACAGCAACCCGCTTCAGAACGCCGAGCTGCTCAAGACGCCGGAAAACGTTTTCCGTCTGATCGGAAGCGCGACCGGCACTTACAACATTCTCTCGGCAGAAAAGCAGACTCTTGACCTGACGATGACGGGTGGTGTTGATGCATACAACGACGAGGCGAAGATCATCTCGCCGGCCACGATGTACGTCGAGCAGGTCAACGCGAACCCCGGCACGCTGGTACTGACCGAGGCCAACGTAGTGCACGCGAACCTCAACGCCACGCTGGCGCACAGGTTCATCACCAACGCGTTCACCGCAACTACGTCAGGTGGATTCCGTCAGACTCGTCGCGAGATCAACAACGTCAACAACATCGGCCGTGGAGTTTTCCCGGGCGTTACGAACATCGGTCTGGCTTCGCAGCAGTTCATCAACCAGGCTCAGAGCACGGACAAGGTGTTCGCACTCTTCGCTCAGGAAGAAATGCTGACGCTGAACGAGCGCCTGCTTCTTACGGCTGCCGTCAACAGCGAGCGCTCCAGCAACAACGGTGACGCGAGCAAGATGTACGCATATCCCAAGTTCGCTGCTTCGCTTCGTCTGCCTGAGCTCATCTCGCAGTTGAGTGAGACCAAGCTGCGTCTTGCATACGGAAAGGCAGGCAACCAGCCGACCGCAGGCAAGTTCACGTTCCTGACGACGCTCTTCAACGAAGGCAGATCAGGCCTTCGCGCTTCGACCGTTCAGGGTTTCGCCGGCATCAAGCCTGAAACCGCGACGGAAATCGAAGGCGGTTTTGATCTCCAGGGATTCAACGGACGGGCGCGATTCTCGTTCACTCAGTTCCGCAAGACGATCGACGACCTGATTCTTCAGGCAAACGTCGCTCCTTCCACCGGTTTCACCACGCAGTACATAAACGGTGGCCAGATCGTCAACAACGGTACGGAAATCGAGCTCGGCATCACGCCGATCCAGTCGGCGAACTTCTCATGGCTCTCCAGCACCACCTTTTCGCGCTTCAAGGGCAAGGTGACTGAGCTGCCGGTTCCTGCTTTCAATCCTGGCGTCGGATCTTTCGGCAGCCGGTTTGGAAACGTGTTCATTCAGAAGGGTGAATCCCCGACGGTCATTCAGGCGGTCAATGCATGCGCGATTGCAGTAGCTCCGCGCAGCGCAGCGACGCCGTTTGGTGGCAGCTGCCCGTCGGCCAGCCGTATCCTCTCGTTCGTTGGCGATGCTTCGCCTGATTTCACCATGGGCTTCAGCAACGACTTCACTTTTGGTGCGTTCCGCCTCGCTTCGCTGCTTGACTGGCGCAGCGGTGGTGACGTCATCAACCTGACGAACAACTACTTCGACAGCCCGGCTGGCCTTCACGGCCTCTTTGCCGACACGGCAGTGAGCAACGCCCGCTACACGGATTTCCGCGCAGGCAAGGCGGTATATGTAGAAGATGCAAGCTTTGTTAAGCTCCGCGAGCTGACGCTTTCCTATCAGCTTCCGAAGGGTCTTGCGAGCCGCCTCTTCAACGGACGCGCCGAGCAGGCTCGCATCGAGCTGAGCGGCCGCAACCTCAAGACGTGGACGAACTACACCGGTCTCGATCCGGAAGTGTCGAACTTCTCGAACGTGGCTCTTGGCCGCATTCAGGACGTGACGCCATATCCGCCTAGCCGGAGTTTCTTCTTCGCCATCAACGCAACCTTCTAGTCATCGAGCGAAAGCACACATGAAGAAATACACAACGATTGCGCTCGCGCTGGGGGCTCTGGCCTTCGGTGCCTGTAAGGACAGCGCGGTGGTGAACCCGGAGGACGCTCCAACGGTTGAAGCACTCAGCGGAGCGCTCACGCGCGGCTCGCTGCAGCAGCTGGCCACGGGAGTTCTCGCGCAGGATCGCGCCGCTGTTGTCGGAACGTTCCAGTTCTACGTGATCTCCGCCATCTTCGCACGCGACGTATACCGCGTGGATGCGTCGGAGCCACGTTACGTCGGCGAGACACTCGCCGGCCAGCCTGATCCCGGCAGCTTCGCGGGTGGTGGCGGCTGGGGTCAGTTCTACACAGCCACACGTGCGGCAAACAACGTGCTGATCGCCCTTCCCGGCGCCAGCGCGGCCGAAGTTTCGGCGGCGGAAAAGTCAGCAACGTCCGGCTTCATCAAGACCATCAAGGCGCTCGACTATTATCGCCTTGCCGAGTTGAGAGACACCGTCGGAATTTCGATTCAGACCGACAAGCCGGATGAAGTGACGCCGATTCGCTGCAAGACGCCTGCACTGGCGTACGTGGCAGCGCTGCTGGACAGTGCACTCACCGACCTTAATGCTGCTGGCGCCACGACGAAGCTGCCGTTCACGCTTCCCGCTGGCTTCACTGCGTTTGGCCGGGATTACAGCACCGTCAGCAACATCATCCTTTTCAACCGCGGGTTGAAGGGCAAGGTGGATTTCTACCGTGGACTCGACAGAACGAGTCCGCAGCCCGCGTTGTTCACGCAGTCCATCGCCGAACTGACACAGGCTCTGGGCGGTGCCGCAGCCGGCGCTGTTCCGGCTTCGCGCTTCTCGGTAGGACCGTACTACAATTTCGTTCCCAGCGGTTCCGAAGCCACGGCCAACAACCGGTCTGATGACAAGATCGGTCTCAACCCGGCGGTCAGGGACAGCATTCAGGCTGGAGATACGCGCGCTTCGAAGATCGTGAACCGGGCAGCCACGCTTTCCGGTTTCGGAGTTTCCACTTCGATCACGTTTGTCGGTTCGGTTCCGAGCACCACCAACCAGTCGGCGCCAATTGGAATTCTGCGTGACGAAGAGCTGGTTCTGCTTCGCGCTCAGGCCTACATCGAGGCAGGCAACTTTGCTGCGGCGACGGCCGACCTCAACTCGGTTCGCACCAACTACGGACTTGCTCCGTATGCGGTGTTCACGAACAGGGAAGTGGCACGCAGTGCCGCTCTTTACGAGAAGCGCTACTCGCTGCTCTTCGAGGGCCCGCAGCGCCTCGTCGACCTTCGCGCGTACGGACGGCTCAACGCGACGTACCTGAAGAAGGAAACGGTGACCGATCCGTTCAACGCTGCGTTCCCGATTCCGCGTGCGGAGCAGGATGTTCGCGGTGGAGATATCGCCTGCAAGGCGTAGTTCCAGGTTTCATCTGATGGGGAAAGGCCCGGCTGAATTCAGCCGGGCCTTTTCATTTTGGTGCTGGCGCCGCATTTCCTCTGGCGTCCCTCTGTCCCCGCTTCCACATTCCTTATAGTGCGGTCCCCGGAGGCCACTTTGCCGCGAATGCGTTCGTTGATTGGAGCAGTCGTTCCCTGTCTGGTTATTGCATGCACACATCCGCCGCAGCAATCGCAAAGCACAAGGAATGCGAATGAGATTACCGAGGAGGAAATCGCCGCATCTTCGTCGTCGAACGCTTACGAGGCCGTTCGAAAGTTGCGCGCGAACTTTCTCAGCTTCCGTGGAAAAACCAGCCTGATTGGAACATCCAATGCCGATCCGGTCGTCTACGTGGACGACCAGGCATTCGGGCCTATCAGCTCACTCCGC
>JBKJNN010000163.1:0-17828 GCA_046593625.1 Gemmatimonadaceae bacterium
AGTACTCGCACCCGACAAGAGCGCCTACTTCAGGCGCAACTGGCTCGTCGCGCTCTCGCTCTTTGTGCCCGCGCTCAGAATCTTCAGGTTCGCCCGTGCCTTCACACTCCTCCGCGCCGCAAGCGGATTACGCCTCGTGCGCATCGTCAGTTCAGTCAATCGCGGAATGAACTCTCTGCGACGAACGATGGGCCGACGCGGATTCGGTTACGTCATCGCACTCACAGTCATCGTGATCCTGGTCGGAGCAGCGGGAATGTTTGCGTTCGAACGAGACGCCGCCGACGCTCGCGGCTTCCAGAACTTCGCCTCCGCCCTATGGTGGACCGCCGTGATGGTGACCACGCTCGGCTCCGAATTCTGGCCGAAAACAGTCGAAGGCAAAGTCCTCTGCTTTCTCCTCGCGGTCTATGCGTTCGCAGTCTGGCGCTACATCACCGCATCGCTTGCAACGTTCTTCGTAGGACGGGACGCCGAGCGGGAGGATGGCGAGCTCGCGGGTCAGAAGAGTGTCGAAATGCTCAGGTCGGATATCGAGATGCTACGCGCCGAAATCCGCACGCTCACCAGTTCTCTGCGCTGACATTCGAGTGAGCCAGCCGGATGGATTAGCGATTCCGAGAACACTGCTCTGCTCCAGGGCGTGAGTTCATCGAGCATCGGCGGAAAACGCTTGCAGCTTTCATCTTGCGCGCTGATTAATCGCTAACAGAGCAATGCTTGGGCGTGATAATCGGGGCGTGGCTCATTGTATGCAATTGGAGGGCGTTGAAAGCTCAGCCCTTGAACGCCTCTTAGAGAGCCCCCGTGAAAATCACAAACGCAACGGCAGGTATCGCGCTGATACTCACAGCCGCCGCAGGATGCACAGCCAGCGAATCCCGCCGCACCGACTCCACATCAATTGCCCCAGGCACAGGAACCATGAACCAGACCCCAGCAACAATGGGCAAACCCGACCCCCAGATGCAGGCAGTCCTCGACCAACTTGCCGCACTCGGTGGGAAACCGATCGAGACACTCACTGCGCAGGAGGCAAGGCAACAGCCTACTCCAACCGATGCAGTGATGGCTCTCCTCAAGAAGGAAGGGAAGTCGACAGCACCCGACCCCGCTGTGGAATCAGTAGACAAATCCATCACGACAAGTACGGGCGCACTCCCGGCCAGGATTTACACGCCAAAGAATGGGGCCGGCCCGTTCCCGGTGATTGTGTACTACCACGGCGGTGGATGGGTTATCGCTGACAAGAAAGTCTATGATGGCGGGGCACGCGCACTGTCCAAGCTTGCAAACGCAGTTGTCATCTCAGTGGACTACCGCCAGGGCCCGGAGCACAAATTCCCCGCAGCCCACGACGACGCTTATGCGACGTACGAATGGGCGCTCGCCAACGCCGCGTCGCTCAAGGGCGATCCAAAGAAAATTGCGCTGGCAGGTGAAAGCGCGGGCGGCGGTCTCGCAGTTGCCACAGCGATCATGGCCCGTGACAAGAAAGCGCAGATGCCACTCGCGATTGTGTCGGTCTATCCCATTGCCGGAACAGACACCAACACTCCGTCGTACATCGAGAACGCCGCGGCCAAGCCACTCAACGGTCCAATGATGAGCTGGTTCTTTGACAATTATCTCAATGGCCCAGACGACAAGTCGAACACCCGCGTGAACCTTGTCGCCGCCAACCTCGCAGGTCTCCCACCCGTCACGATCATTAACGCGCAGATCGATCCGCTTCGCTCCGAAGGCGAGATGCTCGCCGACAAGCTCAAGGCAGCCGGAGTGACCACCGAACAGAAAACGTGGTCGGGAGTAACTCACGAATTCTTCGGAATGTCCGCCGCGGTGGACAAGGCGAAGGAAGCGAATCAGTGGGCGGCCGACGCCCTGAAGCGGGCGTTCGGCTCGTAATCTCTGTATGAGCAGCGCTAGCAGCTAACCAGCTAGCGCTGCTAACCGCTAACAGCAGGCGCGGCCCGGCTGCGCCTCATATCCTCGGCACAAGTACCCGGGCGGCCAGCGGCTCCACCGTAACCGTGAATGGCCCCTCGCCAATCAACTCCCCGTCCGCCTGCCCAATTCGCGGCGGATCCGTTTCGATCACGAAACTCGAGCCCGACCGATAGAGAATGCACGGATCCGGCGTGAACCGCTTAAACGACATTTTGAGCAATATCCGCATCGCATCCAGGACGTTCCGAGGCGAGTAAATACACGCGTCGAGAACGCCGTCATCGCGCCTGATACCGTCGCCAAAGGTGATCAGGTCATTCATCACCGCGCCAAAGTTCGCGATCAACACCGCCGAGGCGCGCACTTCTATGGTTTCGCCATCCACCGTCAGGCGAACGGTAAACTTCTCGAGTTTCGCAAACGCCTTTAACGCTCCGATGACATACGCAAAGAAGCCGATCCTCCGCTTGAGCGGCCCCGGAGCATTCGCGATCATCGTTGCGTCGAGTCCCACTCCCATCCCGATTGCAAAGCGCTGCCCCGTTCCCAGCACGCCAAGATCAATGCGCGCTTCCTCCCCCTGAAGCAACGCTGCCACCGCTCGCCCGACATTGCCCGGTGTGCCGAGTGTTCGCGCTATGATGTTGCCGGTTCCTCCGGGAAGAATCCCCACTGGCGGCCCCGTGTGCGCGAGGGCACCAATAACCTCGATGGCCGTACCGTCTCCACCCAGAGTAAATACCGCATCGTAGTCCGCGCCGAGTCGCGAAGCGATTGACGCCCCGTGACCAGGTGCCTCGGTCTCGATGACTTTCACGCTTACATCTGCCTTACGAAACGCCTCAACCGCCTTCCTGCTCACACGTTGGCCACGCCGCGAGGCGGGGTTGACGATGAGCAGCACGTTCTGAATTCCTGAAATGTTTGCTGTTTTCACGTTGATCCAAACTTCGCGCATGTCAGGGGCTATGGGGAAGGAGCGGGAAATTTCATCTTGCCCTCTCCTGCATACACTCGCATCTTCTGGGCTCGAAGTCCCGCCGAACGCAGAAGGACCCTCTCCCGAATTCCCCCAATTGCCGGAGCGTGTCATGAACCACTCGCGATCGTCAGTCCATTATCTCTCGTCAGATATCACGAGGCGATGGCTCCCCCGACTAACCTTCCTTGCCGCGCTTTGCCTGTCGCTTGTCTGGACATCCCAGACATACGCACAGGGCGGAGCCATCACTGGTACGGTCGTTACTGCTTCATCGGGAAATCCGATAGCCCAGGCGCAGGTACTCGTAACAGGGACCACACTCGGCACCACCACCGATGGTAACGGAAGATTCCGCCTCGGCGGCTTGAGCGGTGCAACGGTGAATCTCGAAATTCGCCGCATCGGCTATCGTCCCGTTCGGCAATCAGTATCCGTCGGTGCCACGGCAGTCCGCATCTCGATGAACGAGCAGTCCGTTTCACTCGATGAAGTCGTCATCACCGGAACACCGGGTGGACAGGCGCGTCGGGAGATCGGAAATGCTGTCACGACAGTCAATGCCGCTGCCGTCACTGAGCAGGGAACTGTCAACAACGTTCAGCAACTCCTGAACGGCCGAAGCCCCGGCGTATTCGTCAACGCTGCGACAGGAAACGTCGGCACCGGCGCCCGCATCCGCGTCCGCGGCGCATCGAGTCTCTCGCTATCCAACGAGCCGCTCATCTACGTAGATGGAGTGCGAGTCAACAGCCAGGTATCAACCGGCCCGACAAATCAGGGCTTCGGCTCGTCTTCCATCTCGCGTATCAACGACATCAACATGGACGACATCGAGTCCATGGAAGTGATCAAGGGCCCAGCCGCCGCCACTCTCTATGGCACTGAAGCATCCAATGGCGTGATCCAGATCATCACCAAAAAAGGAAGCGCCGGAAAGGCGCGCTGGAATTTCTCCACCCGCCAGGGTGTGAACTATTTCCAGAATCCCGCAGACCGCTTTCGCATCAACTACTTTCCGATTCCAAAAGCCGGGGGCGGACTCGACACGGTCTCGATCAATCTGATCGCACTCGAAGACGCACGAGGCACCCCGGTCTTCCAGAACGGGCGAATCAACGAGAACGACATCTCCACCAGCGGCGGATCCAACCTCTTCCGCTACTATGCCGGCCTCGGTCTCGAAGACTCCGAAGGTATGGAACCAGTCAACACGCTGAAGCGCCGCACCGGCCGCCTCAACGTCACCGTAAACCCCAATCGCCAGGTTGACCTCGGCTTCAACGTCGGCTACACCAACGGCAACGTCACCCTTCCCTGCGAAGCAGGCTGCGGCGGACGAACACTCGGTGTGGTCAACGCTCATCCCCTCAACCTCGTACCGCTCGCAAACGGAAATCCCAATCCGCGCCGCGGCTTTAACAGCGGACTGCCGGAATCCTACGACAGGTACTACGAGTTCTATCAGATCGTGGACAGGTTCACCGGGGGAATTCAGGTCAACCAGCAGCTCACCAACTGGTTCAAGCATCGCATCAACGCAGGCACAGACCGCACCCGCGAGGAAAACAGCGAGCTCGGCCGCCGCACTGAAGATTCACTGACCAAGGCCCTGATCGGTATCTCCGGCCTCGGCTACCGCGACATGACGTTCCGCTCGATCAACAACTACACCGCTGACTACGCGGCCTCTGCGTTGTTCGACCTCACGCCGATGTTCCGCTCGACCACCTCGTTCGGCGCACAGTACTACCGCAATCGCTACGAGATCTCCTGCGCATCGGGCTCGGCTTTCCCGGCCGTGGGTATCACCACAGTCTCAGCGACGACGCAGAATCGCAGCACCTGCCAGGACGTCGAAGAGGATGCAACGCTCGGGCTGTACGTGCAGGAACAGATTGGATGGAAAGACCAACTCTATCTCACGGCTGCAATTCGCGCCGATGACAACAGCGCCTTCGGACAGAACTTCGATCGTGTCTATTATCCGAAGTTCAGTCTGAGCTACATCCCGATCGAAGGCTCCAGCTCGCGCTATCCATTCCTCAACGCGCTCAAGCTGCGCGCCGCATACGGAGAATCGGGCAAGCAGCCGATCACGTTCTCGGCACTCCAGACATACACGAGCGCAACGGGCCCCAACGATGTGCCGACGGTCACCCAGCTTACCATTGGCAACCCGGATCTTGGTCCCGAGCGAAGCAAGGAAGTAGAACTGGGCTTCGATCTCGGTGCGCTCGACGATCGCCTGGGTGCCGAGTTCACCTACTATAGAAAGAACACGTTCGATGCCATTCTGGACAGGCAGATCGCACCGTCCATCGGCGTTCCTGGAAGCCAGCCGTTCAATGCGGGTGAGGTTCGCAATTCCGGCTTCGAAATGATGCTGAGAGCAATGCCGCTCAGAATGGATGCCGCGAGCTGGGAAGTCACATTCGGTTACGCGACGAACAACAACAAGGTGATCGACCTCGGCACCGACCCGGCCGTCCTGGCTCTAAGGGCGCAGACTCAGTGCCCCACGAATCCGTCAACCTGCAAGGTAGATGACTTCGTTCTGGCCAGTTCCGGCTCACTCCCGCCCCGGCACCAGGTTGGCTACCCGATCGGTTCCTACTTCAATAAGAAGATCGTGTCCGCGGAGATCAACTCCGCTGGCAACCCCATCAACATCATGTGCGATGATGGAAAGGGCGGATCAGTGGCATGCGCCAGCGCCCCATTTGTATTCCTCGGCCGCACCCTGCCTCGCGTCGAAGGCTCGTTCAACAACACCGTCACAATCTTCAAGAACCTGAGGCTTGGCGCACTGGTGGATTTCAAGCGCGACTACGTGAAGGTGGATGGAAGCCAGCGCTTTCGCTGTGTAATCAATCGCCGCTGCCGCGAATGGTATTACCCCCAGGATTACGATCCAAAATTGATTGCTACCCTCAAATCAGGTACGGACGTGCTTCCGAACAACTACATCAACGACGCCAGCTACACCAAGCTGCGCGAAGTGTCTGTCTCCTACACGCTGCCGCCGAGCTTCAATCACTTCGGCAAGTTCAGCCGCGCGGTAATTGGTATCGCGGGACGCAACCTGCACACATGGACAAAATGGCCGGGGCTCGATCCCGAGGCATTCTTCCTCGGCGGAAGCCGGGGTGGCGGCTTTGCCCTGTTCGACCAGACCACGAATCCGCAGGCGACTCAGTGGGTCGTCAACCTCAACCTCGCCTGGTGACATATGCGAAATAAATCATCGAACACGATTCGCGCCGCCTTCCTGGCGGGAGCAGCAATGCTCTCCATGGTTGCCTGCGATGTCGCGAAAAACCCGCTCGAAGTCGAAGGCTCGAGCCGCATCCCGGCAGGGAATGTCGAATCACCTGCGAATGCCCAGCTGCTCGTCGACGGTGCAGTCGCAGATTTCGAGTGCGCGTTTGCATCGTACGTGATTCAGAGCGCGACTGTCGGGGAGGAATTCATCTACGCGCAGCAGACGGCCGACCGTGTTCCAGCGGACCGGCGCAACGTACTCACCACTGACACGCGCTACGCTACGAACAGCTGCGAAGGGCTTGGCATTTATGGCCCCATTCAGATTGCACGAGCGTCGTCGGAGAATGTGCTGGGATACCTCAAGGGATGGACTGACGCTGAAGTTCCCGTGAACAGAACGCGGCTCATTTCCATAGCTGCAGCGTACGCGGGCTATACCTACGTGCTGTTAGGCGAAGGCTTCTGCACTCTGTCATTCTCGAGAATCAATCCCGATCGTTCAATCCAGTACGGCGGAGAGGTAACCCGCGATAGCACATTCAAGATCGCGGTGAACAAGTTCACAGAGGCAATCGCTGCAGCTCAGGCGACGAATACTACCGACATCCTGCGCATGGCCTACCTCGGCCGCGCCCGGGCAAAGCTCAACCTCGGTGACTATGCAGGAGCGAAGGCAGATGCACAGCAGGTTCCAGCAGGTTATGTGAAGAATGCGACGTACTCTGGAACGGTCGGTCGTCGCAACAATCTCGTCTTCAACGACAATGCGATCACCAACAGATCGAGTTCGATTGGAGAGCCGTATCGCAGCATGACGGGCGATCCACGGGTTCCCGTTACTGCGACCACGACGGTGAGTGCAACCGGCATTCTGCACTTCTACCAGACGAAGTACACATCGGTGAGCGCCCCGATTGCCATCGGCAGTTATCAGGAAGCACAGCTCATCATCGCAGAAGCAGACATTCGTTCAGGAAGTCTTGCGACTGCATTGCCAATTCTGAATGCCGAACGCGCGCGGGGATCGCAAGGCGCGTTCACCGGAACTACGCTGGCGCAGTATCTCGCCGAGTTGATCGACCAGCGCCGCCGCGAGTTGTTCCTGGACGGGCATCATCTGGGCGACATCATTCGCTTCAACATCGCCGTGCAGCCTCCGGCGGGCACGCCTTACCATTTCGGAGGAACGTACGGAACTCAGTACTGCTTCCCGCTCCCCGCGGCAGAACGGCAGAACAATCCGTTGATCGGCAGCTGAACACAAGCCGTAAAAGCAAAGAGGGCGGCAGCGAAACTCGCTGCCGCCTTCTTTGCCTTCACCACCGAGGGTTCACGCGTGCGCGTGAACTCTCGAATCTGCAGGCATTCCATAAATGGCACCGAGCACTGCGCCGTAAACCAGGTGCGTGATCAGGCTCCCGATCGCTGGAGCCGCCGCGCCGCCAAACGCCGGCATGCCCATCATCGGCATCATCGCCACCATCGCCATCAGCCAGGGAATCATTGAATACAGTGCGCCACGTACTGCCGGAGGGCCCGGAATTCGCGGAGCGATAAAGGCGTAGATGATAGCCAGCACGACCCCGATCATCAGGTGAGCCATCCATCCGAGCATCACGTTGTCGCCCATCGCACCAGCCAGCATGGCGGCCGGATTCCCCGCAGGAAGTCCCATCATTGGATTCACGAACATTCCAACGGCGCTCATCACAAGCGATCCAATAAGACCGCCCGCTACAGCTCGTCCCCAGTTGCGTTCCATTCAGGACTCCTTTTATCGAAGGTTGAAGAAGGGCAGCCGCAAGTTCGACGCCTCAACTACGCCAAATACGTCACGATTATCTCTGCGGTTCTTGCAACCAGACGTTTTAGCGTGCGGCAGTCTTCCCGGGCGCCGGGCGGGAGGCCGCCGTTACAGCAATCGGGATGATCGTGGTGCCCCAGTGAATTCGCATCGTTGCTTCTTCTTTCAAAACGACGGGAAAGTAGATAGCAAGACTCTCCATGTGCGCTCCGGTTTCCGGAGCGATTTCCAAACGCAGAACATCCGATCGGCTTCCGGGATATGGCGTGTGGAACACGTGCGCCCGGCGGCTGAAAATCAGTGTCCAAGGTTTGTCCTCCCGCGGGATCAGCCAGATGGAATACTCCCCAGCAGCGATCGGCTTTCCATTGAGCACCACGGCTCGGCTTAACTTCACTCGCGTTGCCGAATCAGCACCCGGATGCCAGACGCTGTCCCAAGGCACGAGCTTCCCAAATAACTCGCGGCCTCGAGCCACCGGACGCCCATACTCGATGTCGATTCGGGTGAAAGCTACGTTCTGCCCGAGGATCGCCCGCTGGCTGAACGGATACCCCTGGGCCCCTGCACCCTGACCCATTCCTGCCAATGCGGTGACGACTATCGCTGCGCATGTGTTTATCTTGTATGACAATGTTCTCACGGGCTCTACTCCTCCTTGGACTAATTGTACTGCCTGCGCACTCCGGTGCGACGGCGGCGCTTCCGACAGGTCTTTATGTGGGCACGCTCCTCAATGCGCACCCGCTGCCACGTATTGAACGCGTTCCATCGGAAGACGGATGGGAGCACTGGTTCAAACTCGAGGGAGCACTGATCACGCTCAGGCCCGACGGGAAGTTCATCGCGTCCTTCAAGTACTACCGCCAACACGTGCGCCCGCGCGCCTCAGTCCGCCCCGGTCCGCTCCTGAATGAGAGCTACAAAGGCAGATTCAGTGTGAGGGGAACCGAGATTACGTTCCAGCCTGATCCCACGAAACAGCGCCGCAAGGTCCCGCCAATCGTCGGCACCATCAACGGCGACCGCATGAACCTTCCATATATAGTTGCGGAAGGCCAGAGCAAACACCCGCTCCGGCTGGACATGAAGAAACAGAGCAACTGGTAGAACTCAGCTCCACACAATCCAACGAACAACCAACCAGCAAAGGACATGACCCCCACACGTTCCTGCATCCTCGCTGCCGCTCTGGCCGCCGTTGCATCCGCATGCGCCGTGGCGCCCGCTCCCTCGACGGCAGCCGCGCCCGCACCTGCCGCCGCCGCATCCCAGCCGCCACTGCGCTTTTTGCTGATCAACGATGTCTACTTCGGCGACACCCTGCGGAACGGAACCGCCGGTCTGTCCCGTGTCGCGTACCTCCGTGATTCGCTCGAGAAAACCGGGCCAGTCACGTTCGTCCTCGCCGGTGACTTCATGTCCCCAAGTCTCCTCAGCAAATGGTACCGCGGCGAACAGATGCGCGAGCAGCTGAACGCAGCACGCGTCGATCTCGTCACGTTCGGAAACCACGAATTCGAGCTCGACAGGGATACGCTCATCGCCCGCATCGCCGGCTCGCGCTTCAAGTGGACATCCGCCAACTGCATGCAGGCCAGTGGTGAGCCGTTCCCCGGTGTATCGAAGTGGGACACGTCCACCATCAGCGGCGTAAAGGTTGGAGTTTTCGGCGTCACGCTAGTCGGCGACTACCGCCGCTACGTAAAATGCTCGAATGCGGACAGCGCTGCGCACAAAGCAATCGCTGCGCTGAAAGTCGCTGGCGCCCAGGTTGTCTATGGACTCACGCACCAGACGCTCGAAGCCGACAGCGCCCTCCTCGCCCGCGAGACGTCACTCGACTTCATACTCGGCGGACACGAACACGAGGCCCACCGGATACTCATTGGCGAGAAGCGGCTCCTCAAAGCCGACGCCAACTCACGCAGTGCGCAGTTCATCACGCTGACTCATCTCTCCAACGGATGGGTGCAGGGAGACCGCCTCATCGAGATTGATGCCACACTAGCCATGGACCGCGCGACCCAGACCGTAGTCAACTCATGGCAGGACAGCCTGGTCAGGAAGCTCGGCACCGAGAAGGTCGTTGCGACCACGACGTTTGCCCTCGATGGCCGCGATGCGGCGAACAGAGTTCAGGAATCACCGCTCGGTGATCTTGTTCAGGACGCTATCCGCCTGGGCACCGGCGCCGATGCTGCAATAATGAATGCAGGGACAATGCGCATCGACGACGTAATCGCTGCCGGGCCGATCAGCAACTATCAGATCGAGTCGATCTTTCTCTTTCCTGACGACACGAAGATCATGACGTTCCCCATCAAGGGAGCGCGGCTGCGCGAAATTCTGGAGCATGGTGTTGCTGCCGGCTCAGTTGGAAAAGGCGCATATCTGCAGGTGTCCGGACTCAAGTACTCGTGGGACCCCAAACGTGCGACGGGATCGCGCATTGTCGGCAACATCACGAAGACCGACGGAACTGTCATCCGGGCCAGCGACACCATCAAGCTGTCGTTCAACGTGTATCCGGCCTGCGAAGGCGGGGATGGCTATTCGGTGCCAGAGGCAAAGAGCGCATGTGATGCCAGGGCATCTGCCCCGCGCGCCGTAGACCTTCTCCTCCGGCATATCTCCGGCGCACTCGGCGGAAGAGTCAGCCCGCCGCCTGCGGGGCGCGTTACGCGGATGTAGCGTGCGTTGGCTGATTCCGGGCTGAATGGGAAACAACTTCCTTACACGGAATACCCTCCCGTTGCCCGAAATCTTCCTGCAGTTTTGGCTATGACCAATCGCAGAGAATTCCTCAAGCAGGGAACGCTCGTCGCGGGCGCCATTGCCGCCGAGGCAGCGTTCCGGCAGGCACACGGGTTGTCACCGCTGCCTCCGCAGGCGCCTGCCACGCCGGTGATGGACGCGGCGACCCGCGAACTAATGATGGACGCGCTCAACGCGGCACAGCTTGCCGGGGCGAGCTATGCCGACGTGCGCATCGGCCGCTATCTCCAGAACTTCGTCTCCACCCGCGAGCAGCAGATCACGGGTGTGACTGACACCGATTCCATGGGTGCGGGAATTCGCGCGCTCGTGGACGGCACCTGGGGATTTGCCGCTACCCGCACAATGACAAAGGACGCGATTGCCGAAGCTGCCCGAAAGGCAGTGGCGGTGGCAAAGGCAACCAGAATCGGACGGGACAAGGCAGTAGAACTCGCATCAACTCCCGCCTTCAAGGACGTCTCCTGGAAGAACGCCTATGTGATCGATCCGTGGACAATACCCATCGAGCAGAAGGCAGACCTGCTGCTCAAGGCAAACGCGGCTGCGCTCAAGGCGCCCAACGTGAAGTTTGTATTCAGCGGGTTGTTCTTCAGAAAGAACGAGCGAAACTACGCGGACACGAATGGGTCTGTTGTCACCCAGACCATCATTCAGAGCTGGGCACCAATGCAGATCACCGCCGTCGCACCAGATCAATCAGACTTCCAGAATCGCGGATCTGTTTCCGCCCCGATGGGGCGCGGGTGGGAATACATCCTGGCCCAGGATCTGGTTGGAAACGCGGTGAAATGGGGAGAGGAAGCGTCAGAGAAGCTCAAGGCGAAGCCGGTGGATGTTGGCCGCTACGACCTCGTGCTGCATCCATCGCACCTCTGGCTCACCATCCACGAGTCCATTGGTCATCCAACCGAACTGGATCGCGCGAGCGGCTACGAGGCCAACTTCGCCGGAACGAGCTTCGTCGCGCCGCCCGACAAGGTGCTCGGCAAGCTGAAATACGGACCAGAGTTCATGAACGTTCAGGGCGATCGTTCACAGGAAGGCGGTCTGGCGTCTATTGGGTACGACGATGAAGGCGTGAAGCCCGACGATTTCCACATCATCAAGAACGGTGTGTTCAACGATTATCAGACCACCCGCGAGCAGGCCAACTGGCTTAAGTGGTGGTACGACTCGCAAGGCAAGCCCACGCGCTCGCATGGGTGCTCGTACGGCGACTCATGGTCGAGCGTGCAGTTCCAGCGAATGCCGAACGTGTCGCTCATGCCCGGTGAGAAGGAGCAGAGCTTCGAGGACCTCATCGCCGCGACCGACCGGGGTATCGCGATCATCGGCGATGGCTCGTTCTCGATTGACCAGCAGCGCTACAACGCGCAGTTCGGTGGGCAAGTGTTCTACGAGATCAGGAACGGAAAGCTCAACGGCATGCTCAAGGATGTTGCCTACCAGATGCGCACTCCCGATTTCTGGAACTCCATGGACATGATCGGCGGCAAGAAGAGTTATCAGCTCAACGGAAGTTTCTTTGATGGCAAGGGTCAGCCGCCCCAGATCAACGCAGTGAGTCATGGTTCGCCGCCGGCACGCTTCCGCAACATCAACGTCATCAATACCGGAAGGAAAGCATGAGAGAGCCGAAACGATTGATACCGGCCCTTTCGGATGACAGTCTGTCGCGCGAACAATCGCAGGCGGTTATCGACCGGGTTCTAAAGATGTCCACCGCTGATTCGATCAGCGTTAATGTGACGAGTGATGTCACCAACAACATGCGCTTCGCGGCTAACCAGGTTTCGACGGCGGGCAGCGTAGCGGATATAAGTGTTGCGGTGACGAGCTCATACGGACCAAAGCACGCCACTGTGGTGACGAACAACCTGAGCGACGAAGCGCTGCTGCGAACCGTGAAGCAGTCGGAAGCCCTCGCGAAGCTCGCTCCGGATGATCCCGAAGCGATGCCCAATCTCGGCCCGCAGAACATCAGGACAGTCAAGGCGGACTTTTCTTCAACCGAGCAGGTGGATGCAGGTGTGCTTGCAAAGGCAGCCCTCACCGCGCTCGAGCCGGCAAGAAAGGCAGGAGATCTGACTGCCGCCGGATACTTCGTAGTGAGCACCAACACCAACGCGCTGGGCAACAGCAGCAAGCTGTTTGCATATCACAGAAGCACCAATGCGAATTACACGCTCACCGTGCGTACGACAGATGGGACTGGCTCGGGGTGGGCGGGTGCGGAACATCCAGACTGGCGCAAGCTCGACGTGAATGCGGTGAGTGCGCGGGCAATCGAGAAAGCGCGTCTCTCGCGTGATCCCGTTGCAATCGAGCCAGGAAGGTACACGGTAATCCTGGAGCCGCAGGCCGTTGGCGATCTCGTCCAGCTGATCGGTTTTTATGCCGATGCCAGGCAGTCGGACGAAGGACGCAGTCCGTTCACCAAGCAGGGCGGCGGCAACAAGCTGGGCGAGAAGATCATGGATTCGCGGATAAGTCTCGCGGCCGATCCGTTCGACCCGATGATTCTCTCACAACCGTGGGATGGCGATGGACTTCCACTTGGCCGCCAGGTGATCGTTGACAAGGGCGTGCTGACGGAGCTGTACTACTCCCGGTTCTGGGCAAAGAAGATGAACAAGAAACCCACCGGAGCACCGACGTCTTTCATCATGAGTGGAGGGACCACTTCCATCGAGGACATGATCAAGTCCACCCAGCGCGGAATTCTCGTCACCCGCCTGTGGTATCTGCGCGAGGTAGATCCGCGCACCATTCTGTACACAGGGCTGACGCGCGACGGAACGTTCCTGATCGAGAACGGAAAAATCTCGAAGGCAATCAAGAACTTCAGGTTCAATGACTCGCCGCTGTTCATGCTCAACAACCTCGAGGCGATTGGACCCGCAGTGCGTCTCGCGGGGACTGAGGCGGGAGGGGCCGTGGTTGTTCCGCCGATAAAGGTGAAGGATTTCAATTTCACGAGCCTGTCAGACGCGGTGTAAGCGAATATTCGTTTGGGTAAATCCGATATGCGGGAACCCGCGTATAAGGCGGACAACAAGTCAACAGTGGCCGGGACTCTCCCGGCCACTATTGCTTGACCATCCCCCCGGAGATACGCAAATGACGTCCACCCGAATGATCGCCGTCGCGCTGGCTGTGCTGGCTACGGCCGCATGCGCCGATTCCGCCACCGCCCCGGCTTCCTCTGCAAGCGACCTCGAAGTGCGGCTGGCTCACAATTCGAACAATCAGGCATCGTTGAGCGGAAGTCAGAATGGCAACGCGATCTCCGGCAATGCCATCATCAACTACGTTGCCGGCAGGGAAGGCTGGCAGTCCACGGTGAATCTTCAGGGAACTCTGGCTGCTGATACCTATACGTTTTACGCAGTTGCCCCCAATGGCGTGACGCTCAGATTCGTGTGCTCCTTTACGCTCGATGGACAGGGTGGCAGGCAGGGTTGCAGCGCTGATACAGATCTTCTCGGATTTGCAACGGCCCAGGTTCGTGATTCCGAAGGCAACATCGTCGCCAGTGGCATGTTCGACCGCCGCGGTGGAAACCGCGAGAAGTAGTTTCTGGCCGAGTAAAAGAGCGCAGTCCTCCGGGACTGCGCTTTTTTTTTATCGATTATCTGGATCGGGGCGTATTTCGGGTGCTGGAAGCTGGGGGGTATGCAACTTGCCCCTCTTTCCCTCGCGACATTACCCCAGGACAAGAGGTAGCGATGGGAATATTCGACAATTTGGGCAAGGACAAGTCTCCGGACTTTTCTGACACGACTGCATCCGGATCGAGTTCAGCCGATGGTGCAGCTGATTTCTCCGATGTGACGTCAGGGCAATCTTCCGATTCGCCAGTGGCGGGCAGCTCGGGTCAGGTGTACACGGTCAAATCAGGGGACTCCCTGAGCAAGATCGCCAAGCATTTTTACGGCGATGCGAACCAGTGGCATCGCATCCACGAAGCCAACAAGGACAAGATCAAGAATCCCGATCTCATCCATCCGGGCCAGGAATTCACGATTCCTGACGCCTGACCATCACATCAAGAGGAGATACGAAATGTTTTTTTCGAACAGGGCCGGGGCGATGAGCCTGCTGGCACTCGCAGTAGTCATGACGACAGCGGCATGCGGCAAGAAAGACGAAGCAGTCGTCGCGGCCGATACCACTGCTATGATGACACCGACTGAGATGCCGAGCACGGCACTCAAGGTCAATGGAATGGAGACAGGCAAGGGTCTCAACGCCGACAAGACGATCAAGGACGATGCACATGACTTCGGCGTTCGCGACACGGTCTACGTATCTGTGAAGACGGAAGGCACGGGAACCGGCAAGCTCTCGGCGAAGTTCACATATAAGGATGGGACGACAGTGAACGAGTCATCACAGGACATCACGACCACAGGTGACGCGCAGCACGAGTTCCACATCGCGAAGGCGAGCGCGTGGCCGAAGGGGGACTACAAGGTCGAAATCATGCTGGATGGGGTTTCAGCAGGAACAAAGGACTTCACGATCAAGTAGCCGCATTTCTTCAACAGCAAGCAGAGAACCCGCGCCAGTCTGGCGCGGGTTCTCTGCGTTCGGCCAGGTCACCATAGTCGCCCCACGGGCGGTTGCGCGCCCGCCGACTATCAGGGACTTAACTCTGAACCTCGCGGTCGTCCGCCATGGAGAGGAAGTGAGACTACTGGAGGCTCGGCCCCTTCGTCAACACGATTATCGCTCCATGTGGATGTCCCGCGCCGAAGCGATAGTTGGCCGCGGCGGGCGTGAGAAATTCCATGGAGGTGGTTTCAAGAAAATTCATCTGCTTCCCACGACTTCTTCCACGACAACGATTCTCTTTCGGAACCGGCCAGAGTCGTAAGTCGTTGCAGCGTAATGAATGCGCCCGGAGGGGCTCGAACCCCCAGCCTTCTGATCCGAAGTCAGATGCTCTATCCAATTGAGCTACGAGCGCAGACTGATGAAGCTAATCCGGATGCGCCCCGCCGCGACACGGTTGGGGATAATCGTTGTGGTTGGACTTTTGCGTAATTTGGGACCAACCCATTCAGGATTCGCATGATTCAGGAAGGCGACACGGCCCCAGATTTCGACCTCGAAACCGACGAAGGGAACAGAGTAACCCTCTCGTCACTGCGCGGCCGAAACGTTGTGCTCTTTTTTTATCCGAAGGACAACACATCCGGCTGAACGCGTGAGGCGTGCGCATTTCGCGACGCCTTTCCCCGGTTCGGGGAAATGAACGCAGTGATCTTCGGAGTCAGCGCCGACAGTGTGAAGTCGCATCAGCGGTTCCGGAAAAAATACGAACTCCCCTACAACCTCCTCGTCGACCACGAGCATGCGCTCTCGGATGCCTATGGTATCTGGCAGGAGAAAACGCTGTTCGGGGTGAAATACATGGGCATCGTGCGCACGACCGTCGTAATAGACGGAGAGGGCCGCGTCGCAAAAATATTTCACAAAGTGAACATCGACGGACACGCAGAAGAGGTGGAGTCGGCCGTGCGGGATATCAAGGAGTGAAACACCTGTTCGACCGGGCGGGCGGATGCGGCATTGCGTTGGGAATGAAACGTGCAAAGTAGGAGTTCACCAGCATGCAAATGACCAAGCCGCAATTGACGATTCTATCCGGGCCAAAACTGTCCGGAGCTTACCCGGAGCGCGACTTGATCACGTCAACAGATCAGAAAATGCTCCGCGGCGTTGCGGCAATGGACGAGACCTCTATCACCCGAATGATAGATCGCTGGGCGGCTCCCCTTTATTCGTTCACTGACGCACTAAAGCTAGAACCGGCCGAGGCTGACCAGGCGGTTGAGGAGGTCTTCCGCCGGCTGATGTTCGAGGCGCCCCGAGTGGTTGCAACTACAGATGGTCTCGCGTGCTGGATGCGGACCAACATCAGGGGCTGTGCAGCTTCCGTTGTTGCAAGACGTCGCCCATGGCGTGACAGGGTTGCGCTTGCTTCGAATGAGGTCCGTTCCTGCCAGGAACCGTCGGCCGTTTCCCTTCGCGTGCGTGAATTAATCGCCGTGGGAGGAATCCCAGGCGTCCTTGCGTATCTGAACTCACTTACTCCGTTCAGGTTCAGCGGTGTCTATCGCTTTGACGGTTTCTCTGTGGTGAACCTCTATCTTTTCGACCGCGAGAACATCAGTCCTGCCGATGAGGGCTCGGCGGCGCGCACGTCAGATACATACTGCATGTGGATACAGGACACTCTCTCGGTTGTCAGGGTGTGTGACGCCCAGACCGATCCGCGCGCAGCGAGCCACGCGAAGCGCAAAGACGTAAGATCCTACTGCGGCGGCCCCATATTCAGTCGGAGCGGTTCGCTCAGCGGGACGATCTGCCACTTCGATTTCCTGCCGCACGACGTACCGACTGACATAATGCCGACACTCAAGGATGTCGGCCCGCTGCTCGGCGAAGCGCTGAATTTCTGAGGGTGACAAAGCAACAAAGACCCTGCATCGCGCCGCGATGCAGGGTCTTTCGTTTAATAAGTTGGTAATGCGCCCGGAGGAACTCGAATCCCCAACCTTCTGATCCGTAGTCAGATGCTCTATCCAATTGAGCTACGGGCGCCCTGATGTTGAATCTACCTGGTCCTGCTTTTCCCTCTGCGCCTCTGCGTCGCCGCAAGCGCGCGATTCCTGATGAGCGGTACAAGACTCGAACTTGTGACCTCCACGATGTCAACGTGGCGCTCTAACCAACTGAGCTAACCGCCCAATCAAACAAGCGGAGCGCCCATCTCCCCCGCCCAAACCGCCACTCCCCAAAAAGCGGGAAACGGGACTCGAACCCGCGACCCCAACCTTGGCAAGGTTGTGCTCTACCAACTGAGCTATTCCCGCGCTCTACACCGGACAGACAACAAAACCACCCGCCCGGTCAATCGCAACCCGCACGAATCGACCAATCTAATCGGTGCGGGAGCCGGTATGGAGGTGAGGGGAATCGAACCCCTGACCTCTTGAATGCCATTCAAGCGCTCTCCCAACTGAGCTACACCCCCGG
>JBKJNN010000165.1:0-6352 GCA_046593625.1 Gemmatimonadaceae bacterium
GAGACGAAGTGCAGTCTCAGGGGTGATGCCGCGCTTCCCGTTCACGAGCTCATTTACCCGTGCGAAGGTGACACCGATTCCCTCCGCCAAAGCGCTCTGTGAAATCTTCATGGGCTCGAGGAATTCCTTGCGCAGCATCTCCCCCGGGTGCGTGGGCGCCCTGTGTGTTGGAATGCGAACCATTTTTGCAACTCTCCACTATGTTGAAGCCCGAAAACCACTTTAAGACCCGACGATATTCCTATCAGCGAAGTGGACAACGACCGCTTAGTGGTACTCCACAATTTCTACATCTTCCGCATCGGCACCCGTCCAGCGAAAGCATACCCTGTACTGCTTGTTGATGCGGATGCTGTACTGCCCCTTCCTGTCCCCCTTGAGCACTTCAAGTTGGTTGGACGGCGGGATCCTGAGCGATTCGAGTACGGATATCGAATCCAGCATTTCCAGTTTTCTGCGTCCAGCACCGTGAAGCTGAGAAGGGAGAGTCTTGCCTGCGGCCTTGCTGTTATCGCCATTAAAAATGTCCTCCGCCCCGTTGCTTCTGAACGACGCGGTTCCTTGCGGTGTCTATCCGCGGCGAACTCCGCCGCTCTCAGCACGGTATCGATGCCTGGAGTAATGCCTCCTGTTCGTTGGGTTTGACTCCTGGTTTTGTTCGTTAAATGAACGTACACCCTCCATCTGACACCGGGAGACCACCGTTCTAGCCGATCAGATACCCCAGCGCACGCGCATTCTCGGAGACTCGCTTGTCGCGCGTGACGAACATCACCACCTGAGGCGGTTCGCCGAGCAGTTCGGCAGTCGCGATATGAACCGCATCGAGGGTTCGGATCGGTTCGATCGGGAATGGCCGACCCGCCCGCACCAGAACTTCGTCCGATACATCGACGATTTCGCACCGGCGTCGAAAAGTCAGCAAGCCACGAATTGCATCACGCTCCTCGGCCGCACCGAGCCTGCCCGAAATTCGTGCACGAACCAGTGCGCGATTTGCTTCTGCGAACGTCAGCGCCGAAGTGACCAGGCGGTCCGCCGTACGCATCCGTTGAATCGCCGACGCGTCACCTTCCAGCAACGCCGCCAGGAGAGCACTCGATTCTACGTACACAATCGGCTCGCGCAGCCTTTCTGCTACACGTCCTGCCTTGCGAGCTGGCTTCTTCTTACCCGACGATGGTTTAGCGGCCGCCACGATCTTCGTCGATCAATGCGGCGGCTGTTCCTGGCGGCAGTCGCAAGCGTGGGAAGTCCGCAAGAGGATCGCCTTGCTCGAGCGCAGGACGAACTACCCCTGACGCAATCAGCTCGTCGTAACGCGATACTGTTGGCCGCGCGGTAGCGGGCGGCACCAGCTCAGCGACGACGCGACCGCGGTCGGTGACAATAACCCGTTTGCCCGCGGCGACCAGGCGCACGTAGCGACTGAGATTGTTTTTCAGCTCGCGAATCCCAACGGAGGTCATAACGAAAATGTAGCCTCATGTAGCTACATCAGACAAGGACGGTGCCTCGAATCACTTTTTGAGCGCAGGGGGGCTCTGTTGATCGTGCTGGGAGGCTGGCGCCCTAGGACTATCTACCTTTGGTTCCATATTGGTACCATTACGGAGCCATGACACATGCCTACCCTGACAATCAAAGGCCTGCCCGACCCGATCTACAAGCGACTCAAAGCCAACGCTGCCTCGCATCGCCGCAGCCTCAACAGCGAGATCATCACCTGCCTGGAACGGGCTGTTAACGCAACGCGGTTGGACCCGAGTGCGTGGGCCGCTGAAGCGAAGGCGTTTCGCGAGAGCCTGACGATCACACCCATGACCGACCGCGAATTGCGAGAGGCACGCCGGGCCGGACGGGCGTGATCGTCGCAGATGTCAACCTGATCGCTTATCTATTGCTCGGCGGGCCACAGCAGGCGCTTGCGCAACGTGTGCTTGAACGAGATCCAGTGTGGGCCGTTCCTTTGCTTTGGCGAAGCGAGTTTCGGAGCGTGCTTGCGGCGCACATGCGTCTACGAGACCTCGGCCTCAGCGACGCGTGGCGAGCGCACTCGCTGGCCGAGCAGCTGGTCGCGGGACAGGAGTTCGGAGTTCCGGGCGATCGTGTTCTGGCCCTTGTCGAGTCGACCACCTGTTCCGCTTACGATTGTGAGTACGTTGCGCTGACTGAAGAGCTGACGGTGCCGCTGGTCACCGGCGACCGTCACCTTCTCCGGGAATTTGCCGGGAGGGCCGTGAGCTTGAATGACTTCGTGGGTGGCCCTGCATAGCCGGCTTCGCGCGATCAGAGGATAGGTCCAGCCTGGTACTTCCTGTCACGGCAATACCGTATCTGCTGCATTGCAGACCCACACCGCCGCTGTAACATTGAGACTCGAGTACCGCCGACGAATAGAGCCGGTTAAAAGGTCGCAGCCATCGCCTGCACGCAGGATCGCCCTTCGGTCATCAATCCGAGCCACGGTTGTTGCTCGGTCGAAAAAGCGAAAGCCACTCAGCGGATCGTCCGAGATTGTCCACACTACTGTCCCGGACTCTATCGTCCGGCCGGCAAGGTCCACCACTGTCGCAGTCACGACAGCCGATTCGTTTAGTAGCATAGCGATCGGATTAACGCCATTCGGGAAAGAGATCTCGAGCGAACGAATCTCGGGATCCAATGTCGCGGAGTCGGGTTGGATCGCCTCATGTCCGTTGCAGGCGGATAGTGATAGCGCGAGCAGTGCAGAACGCAGTACGTGTGTCATTGCGGAATCCCTCACGAGTGGTGATGATCCTTCCCTGTACTCATCATCTCGCAAAAGAGATGCGGAATGGCTCATTTGCCGCCCACCGGCTGGTCATCGATGGGCGCGAGCGTGGTGCAGAGATCCTCGATAGTGTGCGTCTGATTGCACGTGGCCTTGCCCACCCCCTGAACAGACTTATGTTCATCCCTCTAGCCAGTTCTATCTCGTTTTGTTGGCGGGGCCATGGAGCACAACGACATTACAGGCATGCTGCGCCGCTGGAGCGCTGGCGAGAAGGAGAGCCTCGCTCAGATCGTCCCGGCCCTTTACGCTCAGCTTCACGCGGTCGCCCATCAGCGGTTGAGGGGGGCGATCGACGAGCGATCGCTGAACACCGCGGGCCTGGTACACGAGGCCTACCTGCGCCTTGCAGCGTCCGCCGGATCGCCAGTTCAAAACCGCGAGCACTTCCTCGCCCTCGCCTCGCGCGTCATGCGGAACGTGCTCGTCGACGCCGCCCGCGCCCGCAATGCCGCCAAACGCGGCGGCAACGCTGCTCTTGACGAGTTGCACGAGGACGCCTGGGTCGCCGACGTGGACCTCGACAGAGTAACGGAGCTTCACGAAGCGCTGACCCGCCTCGAGCAGATGGACGAACGGCAGGCATTGATGGTCGAACAGAGGTACTTCGGCGGTCTCGCGCTCGACGAGATCGCCGCCGCGATGGACGTCTCGCTCACAACCGTAAAACGCGACCTGCGTTCAGCTCGCGCCTGGCTGGCTGCCGAGCTGGCCAGCGAGTGAAGCCCAGCCGGGAACGATGGCAACAGGCGCGGCTGCTGTTCGATGAGCTTGTCGAACTGGAACTAGGCCCGCGTCGCGCGCGGCTGGAAGAGATAGGCGGGGAAGATCCCACTTTGCGCCAGGCCGTGGTGCGACTACTCGTGGCCGACACCGGGGCGGAAGCCGTGCTGAGCGACTACAGTTTCGGATCGCCTCGACATCCCTCAACCGGCGCATTGAAATCCCTCGACCCGCTGGGTGTCGTGGGTCAAACGGTATCGCACTTCCAGGTGACGGATTACCTCGCGGCGGGCGGAATGGGGGCAGTTTATCGCGCACAGGATCTGCAGCTCGGACGTACCGTCGCGCTCAAGTTTCCGCTGCCAAATCATCGGTTGGATCGCTCAGTAAAAGAGCGCTTCATTAATGAAGCGCGCTCCGCTGCCGCGCTCGACCACCCAAACCTCTGCATCGTGCACGAGATCGGTGAGAGTGAGCAGGGGCTGTACCTCGCCATGCCCCTGTATCCGGGCGAAACACTACGGGATCGCCTCAGTCGCGAACACGTGCTACCGCCGGCCGAGGCGCTTGAGATCGTGCGCCAGATGACGACGGGTCTGGCCTCTGCGCATGCAGCGGGAATCGTTCACCGCGATCTGAAACCGGGCAACGTCATGCTGCTGCCGGACGGGACGGTGAAGGTGCTCGACTTTGGCCTCGCCAAGATTCGCGATATCAGTCTGACGAAATCGCATGCGACGCTCGGAACCATCGGATACGTCAGTCCCGAGCAGATACGCGGTGACAGGGTGGATGGCCGAACCGATCTGTGGGCGATTGGAGTGATGCTGCACGAGATGCTCGCTGGAGCTACTCCATTCGGGGGTGAACACGAAATGTCGATCCTGCATGGCGTGCTGCACGAAGAGCCGTCGCGGATTTCGCAGATGAATCCAGATCTCCCGCCGGCGTTCGACGAGATGATCAGTGCGCTGTTGCAGAAAAATCCCGAGGATCGCTATCAATCTGCGAAGGCGCTGTTAACCGACGTCGAGGCGCTGACGCGCGGCGCGGCCCTGACGCATAAGTCGCCCTTCTGGAGTCGCACTTCGCGTCACCGGCAGGTCCGCAAGGCAATGATTCCGCTCGCTGCAGTGGTACTCGTGCTGGTTGCCTCGGCAACGTTGTACCTCGCCATGCAAAGGGGGAGCCCGCCTGCAGGATCCGATGTTATCCGGACGGTTGCAGTGCTCCCGTTGGTCAACCAGAGCGGCGATCCAGCGGATGACTACGTCGTGTCTGGTGTCACCGATGAGTTGATCGCGCTTCTTGCAGGAACGCCGGGGATTCGCCTTGCTGCGCGTTCATCGGCGGCGGAGCTGCAGGCGCAGGGGCTAGCGCCACGGGAGGTGGGCCAGCAACTGGGCGTCGCGCACTTGGTCCGGGGCGCAGTTCGCGTTTCATCGGACTCGCTCCGCATGGCAGTCCAGCTTATCCGCGTCGCCGACAATGCGACCGTCTGGTCACGCGACTTCGCCGCGCCTGTCAACGACGCATTCGCTCTCGAGCACCAGGTTGCGGACGGTGTGCTCGGCGTTCTGCGACTGAGGATGGCGCGCACACCCGCGACGCCGCTGCCGACCAACGACAGAGAAGCCTACGAGTTGTACCGCAAGGGACTGTATGCCTGGAATCTGGGACCGCGGACAAACGAGAACATGCAGCAGGCACTCGCCTACTACAGGACGGCACTCGAGCGCGATCCGCAGTTTGCACTGGCGCATACCGGAATGGCCGGGATTTACGTCAACATGGCGAACTTCGGTTACATGCCCTCGGAGCAAGCACTCGCGCGTGCGGAAATCGCTGCGGATCGAGCACTCGCCCTGGACAGCATGCTCGCAGACGCCCACTGGGCGCGAGGCTTCGTGCTGTCAGCGCGTGCGCAGTTCTCGGAAGCCGAAGTATCGCTGCGGCGAGCGATCGAGCTGAATCCCAATTCACAATGGGCGCATCACTACTATTCGCTCCTCCTGGCAATGATGGGCCGGCTCGCTGAGGCGAAGGCGGAAACCAAAACAACACTGGCCATCGACCCGCTCTCGCTTGCCGGAAATGCAATGCTGGGCATTGAGCTCGCTGCCGAGGGGGAGCTACAGGAAGGACGCGCCCAACTCCGCCGCGCACTCCAGCTCGACCCCGGCTTCCCACTGACCCTCTACTACCTCGGCGCCGTCGAAGCCGCGCTCGGCAACGACGATGCGGCCCGCGAGGTGCTCGAGCAGGCACTGGGCAGGACGCCGAATTTCCCCGGCGTACGCGCTGCTCTCGCGTATGTGTATGGCAGGATGGGTCGCAACGCGGAGGCAAAGCGCCTCCTCTCCGAGGCACGCTCCTCGATTGTGGACGAGCGCACTCGGCTGAACTACGCGCTTGCGCTCGCTCTTCTCGGTCCCGCTGACAGTGCGTTCGCCATGCTGCAAACCGCGAAGTGGGACGTGCCCACGATGGTTGAATTGCGCGATTCTCCACTTCTGCGGACGTTCCGGTCGGACGCCCGGTACCCGAAGTTGCTGGCGGGGCTGGGGCTCAACCAGTAGGCAGCGCTCCCTGCGGGACTTCGAACCCTTCAAAAACGCGCTTGCTGTCCAACCTTTCTGCGGGACGGTCGCACGCTCCTCTTTCAGGGGACAAACTTTCGACCAAGTTCTCGCCGAACGGGCGATGGATCGCGTATGCGGCCTCCGAGAACGGGCGGGAGGAGATCTATGCGGTCTCGTACCCGGCGCTCCGGGGCAAGCAACAGATCTCGCGCAATGGCGGCCGTTTGCCGTT
>JBKJNN010000127.1:0-3962 GCA_046593625.1 Gemmatimonadaceae bacterium
AGCATCTTATCAGGCGGGGTGCTCCATACAGAGCTGCTCATCGGCACCAGATACCGGTGCAGCATGTCATCGCCGTATCCGCGTTCGTGCACGTATTCACCGAGCGAATGTCCCGCCCAGCGCGGTTCATCAAGAGCCGCTACCGCCTCGGTGTTGAACCGGTTGATCGAAGCGAGCATGCGCCAATGCCGAATGCTCAGCAGGTTGCGCCGTTGCCCGAACAACTGTCTCATACTGCTTCCGTTGTACTCCAGCCCACTCGGCGCATGCTGCACGCTGAACGACATCTCGGTGGGCTTGGTCGCTACGTCCAGTTCGCGAAAGAGACGCGTAAGGTTGGGATAAGTGGCGTGGTTGAACACCATGAAGCCGGTATCGATGGGAATGCTGCGACCCTCTTCGTCAACGGTGATCGTATTCGTGTGGCCGCCCGCATAGTTGCCCTGCTCGAAGACAGTCAGGTCGAACCGGTCGTGCAGAAAATGCGCGCTGCCGAGTCCGGCGATTCCGGTGCCGATGATGGCGAGGGATTGCATGAGTGTCGTGAACCGCGCTCAGGCGGCTTGGGCGCGCTGAAGTTGCGCATCGGCTTCAGCTTCGGCGTAGACGCTCGGCGGTACTGGTTTGAGATTCCAGATCAGTCCCGTCCACGAAAGCAACTTCAGTGCGTAATAGGTCGGATCTATCTCCCACCAGTAGAAACCCTGGCGTGCGGCACCCATGAAGCGATGATGGTTGTTGTGCCAGCCTTCGCCGAGCGTGATGAGTGACAGCAGGAGGTTGTTGCGGCTGTCATCGTGCGTGGCGAAACGGCGGCCGCCGAATGCATGCGCCATCGAGTTGATGAAGAGCGTTCCATGGAGGAGGAAAACAGTGCTGACGAAGAAACCCCATATCAGCAGCTGTGCGCCGGAGGTTGCCAGGTCAGGAGCGGTGAAGCGCAGCAATTCGCCAACCCCGTAGAGCCCGGCGGCGTAAATGGCCGGCACTATCAGGTCGAAGCGATTGAGGAACACTAATTCGGGAAACTTTGCGAGATCGCGGATTGCCTTGTAGTTGGTGGGGAAGTTGCGGCTGCTTGTCATCCAGCCGATGTGAGCCCACAGGAATCCGCGAACGCCGGGCGAGTGCACATCGTGATCGGTGTCGGCGTGCTTGTGGTGGTGACGATGTACCGAAGCCCACCAGAGCGCACCGCGCTGCACGGCCATGTTGCCAAGCACGGCAAAGGCAAACTGCGCCGGGCGGGACGTGCGGAAGGTGCGGTGCGAGAAATACCTGTGGTAGAAACCGGTGATCGCGAACATGCGCACCCAGTACATGGCGGCGGCAATTGCGACTGCGGTCCAGCTCCATCCGACCCAGATCACTCCTATGCAGCCGATGTGCAGAAATACGAACGGCATCGCGCGCCGCAGTTCGAAGCGGTCAGGACGTTCGCGAACCACCTCGGCGCCTTCTGGGAAATAATCCGAGTCGAACCACTGCCGAACGGTTGTCGTGATCTTCGTTTTTGCCATCGCAAGTAACCTTTTCGTGAGCTGCAGTCGTTAGAGATGTTACCTAAGTATCATCTTCTGAGTTGGTATTGTCAAGTTCTTGTCCAGATAAATGCTTGACATTACCTAGACAACAGGGCACATTCATCCAATGCCGAACAGTCCCGGACCCGTTCAGGTCCCCTCTGCCTCACATCACCCAATCGCCGTTGTCGCCGAGCGAACCGGGCTCTCGCGCGACGTCCTCCGGGTCTGGGAGAGGCGGTACAAGGCGGTCGAGCCACCCCGGACGGCCGGCGGACAGCGGTTTTACTCGGACGAACACATCAACAGATTTCGGCTCCTCGCCGAAGCAACGAGACATGGCAGGAGCATTCGCCACGTCGCCCCTCTCTCCACCGATGAACTGGCGTCACTGGTCGCGACAGATGCGGCCGAGCGATCGGTTACTGGGTCATACGCTGGGGTGCCGGAGTTGGATGTCGCCGTCGCGGAGTCGCTCCGACACATTCGCTCTTTTGATGGGGCAGGCCTCGACCGCGTACTCCGTAGATCCCTCGCTAACCATGGCCTGCCGGCGTTCCTCGAGCAGATGGTTCCCCACCTGATGCACAGCATTGGAGAAGAGTGGGTCGCCGGCGAAATCACAATCGCCCACGAACATCTCGCGTCCGCCGCCGTTATGGCAATTCTGTTCGAAGCCATGCGGTCTCTGCCCGCAACGCCATCTTCCAAGCGGCTGCTCGTGGTCACGCCAGCAGGCGAGCGGCACGCAATTGGAGCCGCCCTCGCAGCAACCGCGGCCGCCCTCGAGGGCTGGACCATCATCTATCTGGGCAGCGACGTACCCTCAGCCGACATTGTGTCTGCGGCGAGCTCGACCGGCGCACACGCCATTCTGCTCTCTGTGGTACATACCGCCGATCGCGAAATGCTGGTGCAGAATCTTCGCGCGGTACGAAATGGGGTGCCCGCGGGCATACCTTTACTGGTGGGCGGCGCGGCGGCAAATGACGCCGCTGCGCTGCTGGCGGGTGAAGGGGTTGTCATATGCCACAACTTTGCGGACATGCGAAATGCGCTCGTCCACTACAACGTGGCAGCGTGAGCCCGATGACACATACGCTGAAACGCACGACACATCTGCCTGGCGACATCGCCGATGTCTTCGATTTCTTCGGAAACCCCAGCAATCTCGAGACGATCACGCCGCCCTGGCTTGGCTTTCGTATAACATCATCAAGCGACGCAGAGGTACGCGAAGGTACGCTGCTCCAGTATCGTCTCAGTCTCTACGGAATTCCGCTCTCGTGGAAATCGCGGATAGCTGAATATGAAGTGAACTCTCACTTTGCTGATGAGCAGATTTCAGGACCCTACGCCCACTGGTATCATCGACACACGTTTCGGCAGCTTGCTGACGGAGTGGAAATGACAGATGAAGTGGACTACCGACTGCCGTTCGGTCCGCTCGGAAGGCTGGTTAACTGGCTCATTGTTCGTCATCAGCTCCGCGCAATCTTCGACTATCGAACACAGGTAATTGCGAAGCACTTTGGAGACGCAACGCCTTCCCAACAAGGAGTGTCTGCTTGAATACCATGACAGTCATGAAGGCGCTTGGCGCTACCGGGGGAGCAATGTTCGCTCTCGACATGCTGTGGCTCGGCGTTGTGGCGAAGGGGTTCTACGGAAAATATCTGGGAAGTCTTCTGAGGCCCGACGTAAAGTGGGTGCCCGCCCTGCTCTTCTACTCTCTGTATGTCGTGGCAGTGGTGGTTTTTGTTGTGCTTCCGGCGGCAGAGCGGAAATCCCTCGCGCGGGCGATGTGGCTAGGTGCGTTCTTTGGGCTGGCGGCGTATGGAACCTATGACCTCACGAGCATGGCGTTGATTCGGGATTTTCCACTCGTCGTCGTTGTTGTGGACATGATCTGGGGCCTGACTCTCACGACGGTCGCCGCCACGGCAGGATACCTGGCGATACGCTGAAAATTGAGATGTCGTGTTTTAGATGGATTTCTCGTTAATCAGGGTGTACCGTGTCGCACGGTGAACATTCCTGGAGGATCCTATGGCGTGTCACGACAAGGCGGGCTGGGGCCGGCTGCTGTTTGGAGTGGTCTGCGGCCTGGCGTTTACAACTCGAGCTCAACCACAGGGATGTGAACCGATAAGGTTCACCACGCCAGTTAATCTGGGCGGCGAAGGACAGGCGTATCAGCCCGAGGGTGAGTGGCAGCTTACGCTCGCCTACCGTCGTCTCGTCTCGAACGAATGGTTTGTCGGGACAAGGGAAAACTCGGCGCTTGCTCCAGGTGGGCAATCTCCCGCGTTCCGGATTCATACCGTCGTTGCCGATGTCGCCTATTCCATCAGCGATAGATATCGCGTAAGGCTGAGTGTCCCGGTCTCATCTGGCTCCCTCTCGCGAATCTGGCCGGACAAGGTGGTTCACGAGCAA
>JBKJNN010000176.1:0-2801 GCA_046593625.1 Gemmatimonadaceae bacterium
ACGCTCGTGCCCACATCAATTCCTTTTCCGGTCAGCGGCAGCGGCGCGACATACGCGTTGTACCGCTCCACCCATGTTACAAACTTCTCATCAGGTGAAGGAACGAACTCGGTTGCATTTTCCGAGGTCAAATGCACGCGACGCTCACCACCAGTGAGGTTCATGCTGATGAGCGCCGATTTCTGCTGCTCATTGCTTGTGAGGAAGAGACGATTGCCAGCCTTATTGAAGCGCGGGACTCCACCCTCTTCAGAGACAAGCGTCGGCTCTCCACCTGACGCCGTTACTACATAGACGCCGCGATCCTCGTTGTAGAGCGGTGACCGGAGTCCATCGGATCCGATGCGGCGATAGACGATCTGCCGGCCATTTGGCGAGAAGCGTGGCTCGATGTAGTGGCCCGACCGAGTCGTGATCTTGCGCCCTCCCGTTCCATCGACTGCCACCGTGCGGATCGCGCCAAGTGATTCGTCGTTGAATGTGGCATAGACGATCGTCTTGCCGTCGGGTGACCACGATGGGAAGAGCTCGTTGTTATCGGAGTCCTTTGTAACGCGATGCGGCTTTCCGTTGGGAAGGGTCTTCAGGTAAAGCTTGCCGAGGGAGGTGTAGACTACGCTTTTCTGGTCGGGCGAGACGTTGACCCAGCGAAGCATCTTCACATCGAAGCTGTCGGGCGCAACCTGTTGGGCTGTGCGTACTGCATCGGTGACCGTCTGACGAATGTGCGCGGTGAACGGAATGTTCGTGGCGCGGGCGGAGGCCACATCGATCGAGTTGATTTTTCCTTTGGCCCAGATCAGGATCGACTTGCCGTCGGGTGTCCAGTCGTACCCGGGATATGTGCCGTAGATCGCCCATGCTTCCTGCTGATCGCGATCGAGGTTGTCCCACAGTGGGCGCTCGCGTCCGCTCTCCATATCGCGCAGCCAGAGAACGCTTTTCAGGCCCACGCGTCGCACAAACGCCATTGTTTTTCCATCAGGCGAGAGTTGCGGGCGAAGAGCGCTGCCTGCACCGCCGATTGCTGTCGAGCGGGCTCCTGTCTGCCTGTCGAACTTCTGAACTACATAGACCTGTCCGTGCGCATCTCGATTGTATTGGAATCCGCCACCCGGAGACACGTCTTCGGTGAAGTAGACGTAGCGTCCGTCATTGGAAACGATCGGCTCTGTTGCGTTCTGTTCCCAGTTGCGGCGGTCGGTGAGCTTGAGTCCGTTGCCACCACCAATGTGGTACAGCCACATCTCGCCTGAGCCTAGCGATCGAGTGTTCCGGAAATGCTTTCGCGCTACGAGGTACTGTCCGTCGGGAGTCCAGGCAGGATTCGCAACGTCCCGCTCCTTCTCCTTGCTGATCTGTCGCAGGTCGGTTCCGTCGATTCGCGCTGTCCAGATATTCGTGAGGCCGTCGCGATCGGACGTGAATGCGATGCGTTTTCCATCCGGCGAGAAGCGTGGTTGGTGTTCGTACGCGGAGCCAGCGAGAATGACCTTCGCCGTTCCTCCGGTAATCGGCATCGTGTAGATGTCTCCGACCAGATCGAAGACAATCGTCTTGCCGTCCGGCGAGATGTCGAGACTCATCCACGTTCCTTCGGTCACGTCGTAATCGATGTCTTTCGAAGTGCCGTGCTTCTCCATCACGTTCCATTTCGCGGGGATGGACGCGCTCGTCGTTGGTGGCGTGTTGCCCGATGGCGGATTTACTGGTGGAGCGGGTGGGTTCTGGGCGGCGAGTGGAGACGCGATAAGGACAAGAGTGGCAAGGACAGTGGCTTTGAGCATTGGCGTTGGCTTTAGAGTTGAGGTGCTGCCGGCTAGAAACTGCCTTGGGGCCGGGCTGTCCGTTAGACCAGTGCCGAGTTCCCTTACATATTGAGGCAGTTGATGCACAAGACTGCCACGACCTGGACACCGTATTTGGAGCCGGAAAATGCGCGCCTTCGTTATTGCTGTTTTCATGAGCCTGGGGGCTCTGCCTCTTACCGCGCAGATTCCGGAAGCGCTATCGGGCATAAACGCGACACTCGACGAGCTTCACGACGCGGCGTCAAAGGCAGACGGCGCCAGGTACTTCAGGCTTTTCACGGACGATGCGGTCTACATCGGAACCGACGCTGCCGAGCGATGGACGATCAAGGAATTCCGTGCGTTCGCCGAGCCTTATTTCGCAAAAGGCACCGGCTGGACCTATCGGCCGCGTAGCCGGAATGTCGTCGTTCCGAAGCTGGTGTGTAAATGCGTCGCCTGGTTTGATGAGCTGCTGGATAGTCAGAGTTATGGCACAAGCCGCGGAACCGGTGTGCTCATGAAGAAAAACGGGAAATGGCTCATCTCCCAGTACGCCCTGACGTTTCCAATTCCGAACGATCTTTCGAAAGGAATGACAAACCAGATCAAGGCGTTCGAGGCAGCCAGGAAAAAGTAGAGTCGTCGCCAGGCCGGTCGGTAGGCAACAATGGCGGCGACGGTTGATCCCCGGCATCTGACCGCCGAAGATCAGATTTCTCGCGTGAAGATCCTGGTCAGCTTCTCGAAATCGATGTTCCCACCCGAGACGACGCAGACGATCTTCCCGCCACCCGCCTTTCCGGCCAACGCTGCCGCGACCGGCGTAGCACCCGCGCCCTCCGCAATCACCCTGTTTCGCTCGGCCAGCACGCGAACCGCTTCCGCCACCTGAGCGAGCGACATCACGAGAGAGCCGTGGAGAAGACTCTTCGCAATTGGCCACATCTCTTCAAGCACACTTCCGGATCCGATGCCGTCCACAAAGCTCGGCACGTAGTCGATCTTCGT
>JBKJNN010000194.1:0-63352 GCA_046593625.1 Gemmatimonadaceae bacterium
CGACCCGTTGCTGTAACGAAAACTCTTCACCCAGCCGGCACAGTAATCGGAGTAGAAATACAGTCCGGCAATTTCCGGAATCGCACTACCGCGATATACGAACCCGCCGGTTACCGAGCACTGGCCTCCCGAGTGGTCGTATTCCAGAACCGGAAGCTCGAGCCCCTGCTTGTTGGAGTTGGCAATCTCATAGCAGCCAGATCCCTCCAAGACATTCCACCCGTAATTCACTGCGGCCCGGGTGGCGCTCACTACGTTGACCTCTTCGGTCACGTTTTGTCCTACGTCGGCGATATAGAGGTTTCCGCCCGATCGGTCGAACGCAAACCTCCATGGATTCCTGAGACCGAGAGCCCAGATCTCCGGGCGTGCATCGCTGCGGCCGATGAACGGATTGCCTGAAGGAATTCCGTAGGGATCGCCATTGTTCACGTCAATGCGAAGCAGCTTCCCAAGCAGCACATTCTGGTTCTGCCCATTGCGGCTGGGATCTCCTCCCCCGCCTCCATCGCCGAGCCCGAGGTAAAGCATCCCGTCCGCCCCGAACATCGCCAGGCCGCCGTTATGATTCGAGAGTGGATGCGGAACGGTCAGAATGACTTTGGCCGAAGTGGCGTCAGCGACATTCGGGTTTGCGGAGACAGCAAATCGCTCAACTCTTATCTCACCCCCAGTGCCGGTGAAATAGACGTAGAAAAATCCGTTGGTTCTGAACTGCGGATGGAAGGCAACGCTCAACAGCCCTCTCTCTCCACCCGTCCCCGTGCGCGCCGATATGTCGAGAAACGGAGTGGCGAGAAGCAGTCCATTCTCGATGATGCGGATTCTTCCTGGCTGCTCGACGACGAACAATCGTGCATCACCCGCAGGCGCCGTCACATAAACTGGATTGGCCAGCCCGCTCGCAACCTGCTGAAGTGCGAGCTTGAATCCCGAAGGCAGTGGCTCGGGGTCTGTCGATTTCGATGCCGAGGTGCAGGCAGCAGCAGCGAGAGCTGCGATGGGGAGGAGACGGCGCATGATGCTGCTACACGCATCACCTGGGCCTGATCCCGAAAACACTACTCTCCTAGCACCGGCTCGTATCCTTCGTCCTTGGCGGTGTCGAGGTGCGCGCTCCCGCTCAGCACGCGCGCACAGGTATTCCACCGGAGAATTGCATCGTCGTTCCCGTGCGGCCTGATTGCCTCTGCCTCTTCGTAGTGCGCCATCGCGTCACGGAGTGACTCGAACGCGATTGCCCCCGAGCCCATGCCGCCTCCCGCAAGAAGTGCCTGCCCGCGCCGCTCGGCGATCATGCCTGAGTAATACGCACGCTGGTAATCGTCTGTGATCCGCGCAAGAAACTCCTTTGCTCGCATCACTCCCGATGCTGCGACACCGCTGTGCAGGTCGGTCAGCGCGAGCACGAGCATCACCAGAACCTGCTGGTTGTCCGGATCTATCTCCAGGATGTCGAGGCATATGCTCTCTGCCGCCCAGGACTGATTGAGCAGACGGTAGCGTTCCGCTTTCTGAATAGCCCGCGGGATCGCGTCCCTCGAAATGGGTTTGAGCTCGTACATTGTGGACCCGCCTGTTATGACTTGCGCCTGAAGATGCGCACCAGCGCGCGAAGTGGATCGTAATGCTGGTCCACTACCCTCTCCTTGAGAGGAATGATGGCGTTGTCGGTAATCTTGATTCCTTCGGGACAGACAACCGTGCAGCACTTGGTGATGTTGCAGTATCCGATTCCATGGGCGTCCTTCAGCTCCTGAGTGCGATCCACAGTGTCGAGCGGATGCATCTCCAGAGCGGCAACGAACGTGAGGTAGCGCGGTCCGATGAACGATTCGTTCTTGCCGTGATCGCGAATGACGTGACACACGTCCTGGCACAGAAAGCACTCGATGCACTTCCTGAATTCCTGCACGCGATTCACGTCATCCTGCGCCATTCTCCATGTGCCATCCTCTGCATCCGGCGCGCGAGGAGTGAACCTCGTGATTCGTTTCTTCGCCTCGAAGTTCCACGACACATCCGTAACAAGGTCGCGCACGATGGGGAACGCCTTCATCGGCTCGACCGTTACCGGTTCTGCCAGATCGAGATCGCTTAGCCGCGTCATGCACATCAGCTTCGGCATGCCGTTCACTTCAGCAGAGCATGACCCACATTTTCCGGCTTTGCAGTTCCACCTGACGGCCAGGTCATTCGCGCTCTCTGCCTGAATCTGGTGAATTGCATCGAGCACTACCATTCCTTCGGAGACTGACGTCGAGTAACTCTCGAAGTGGCCCTTTGAAGAATCGCCGCGCCAGACCTTGAATGTGGCTGTCCGTGTCTCGCCGCCGGCGCTCGCATCGCTGCGCTCCGCAGCACGCTGGCCGCTCTCCACTATCTCGCGCGACATTCCGCTGCTCATCTACTTGTTCTCCTCGACGATCTGCTTCAGGTCATCGCGCATCTCGGGAATTGGCGAGCGTTCTACCAGCATTTGCCCGTCTTCCCCGCGCCTGATGATGATGTTGAAGTCAGCATAGGCGCCATCCTTTTCAGGGAAATCGTCGCGGAAGTGTCCGCCTCTGCTTTCCTTCCTCTCGAGAGCGGCTCGAGTCACGGCCTCAGCCACGGTAAGAAGGTTCTGCAAGTCGAGCGCCGTATGCCAACCCGGATTGAATTCCCGATGGCCCACCACTGACACTCCTGCGGCACGCTCGCGCAGCGACGAGAGACCGTCCAGCGCCTGTATCATCTCGTCCTCACGCCGCACGATGCCAACGAGCGACTGCATCATCTCCTGAAGGTTGTACTGAACCTGGTACGCGCCGTCCTGCGAGCCCGCCACTCCGGCCCGGTCGAACGGCTCCAGCGCGCGCATCGCAGAACGCTCGGCGTCTGCTTCAGGGACAGTCGCTGGCGCAACTCCCATCGCGTATGCAGCCGCGTGTTCACCGGCCAGCTTGCCGAAGACAAGCAGGTCCGAGAGAGAGTTGCCGCCGAGTCTGTTGGCGCCATGCAGTCCGGCAGCAGACTCGCCAGCGGCAAACAATCCGGGCACCGTGGACATCTGCGTGTCGCCGTCCACCCGGATGCCGCCCATCACGTAGTGCGTCGTCGGCCCGACTTCCATCGGCTCGGCCGTTATATCGATATCGGCAAGCTGCTTGAACTGGTGATACATGCTCGGAAGTTTCTTTCTGATATGCTCGGGGGCGTTGGAGATTTTCTCCTTGATCCACGAGATATCGAGGAAGACGCCGCCGTGAGGACTGCCTCTGCCTTCGCGCACTTCGCGCATGATGCAGCGCGCAACATGGTCGCGTGTCAACAGCTCGGGTGGGCGTCGCGCGTTCTTGTCGCCCTGCACGTACCGCCACCCTTCTTCAGCGTTGTCTGCGGTCTGCGCCCTGTAGTTCTCGGGAATGTCGTCGAACATGAAGCGACGGCCTTCCTTGTTGACGAGAATGCCGCCCTCGCCCCGCACACCTTCTGTGACGAGAATTCCTCTCACACTCGGAGGCCACACCATGCCGGTCGGGTGGAACTGGACGAATTCCATATCCTGGAGTGCGGCGCCCGCGCGATATGCGAGTGAGTGACCGTCTCCTGTATACTCCCAGCTGTTGCTGGTGATATGGAAGGCGCGGCCGATGCCGCCGGTTGCGAGCACGATTGACTTCGCTTCGAAGAGGCGAAAGCGGCCGCGCTCGCGATCGTACGCGAGAGCTCCGGAAATCCGCTCCCCTTCCTTGAAAAGATCGATGACAGTGCATTCCATATGCACATCGATCCCAAGGTGGATGGCATGATCCTGAAGCGTGCGAATCATCTCCAGGCCCGTGCGGTCGCCGACGTGCGCCAGCCGCGGGTACTTGTGACCACCGAAGTTCCGCTGAAGAATGCGCCCATCGTCGGTTCGGTCGAATACGGCTCCCCACGCTTCGAGCTCGCGCACACGGTCTGGCGCCTGCTGCGCGTGCAGCTCAGCCATGCGCCAGTTGTTCATATACTGGCCGCCGCGCATTGTGTCCGCAAAGTGAACTTTCCAGTTATCGCGATCGTCAACGTTTGCGAGTGCTGCCGCTACTCCGCCCTCTGCCATCACCGTGTGCGCCTTGCCGAGCAGAGACTTGCAGATGAGGCCTACTCGGGCGCCCCTGGCTGCGGCTTCGATTGCAGCGCGCAGACCTGCGCCGCCTGCGCCGACCACGAGCACGTCGTGGGAATGCTTCTCGTACTGCGCCACTCTAGAAAAGTCTCCAGTCGGTCCAGATTCCCATGGAAAGCATCCTCACGTAAATGTCACTGAAGGCCACCATGAAAAGACTGAACCACGCCCAGCGCCCATGTCCGCGGTTGAGGCAGCTTGCGCAGTCGTACACTTTCCTGCGGAGCGGGGCGCCGGAGAGCCGGTCGCGATAGCCGCCAACCAGATGCCGAAGCGAATGGCATCCGAGCGTGTAGCCGCCCAGCAGAATGACGTTGGCGGAAAGAACGAGGGTTCCTACTCCGATTCCGAAATGCCGCGCTCCGGTTGCAGCATCGATGAACCACATTGCCTTCCACGCGTCGTGTGCCAGGAAGACCAGAAAGATGAGCGCGAAGTAGAGGAAATACCTGTGAACGTTCTGAATGATCAGCGGAAGAGACCGCTCACCGCGGTAATTGCTGCGGGGTTCACCCACTGTGCAGCTCAGCGGATCTGACCAGAACGCCTTGTAGTAAGCGCCCCGGTAGTAGTAGCAGGTGAATCTGAAGCCGGCCGGAAACGGCAGGATGATCAGTGCCGGAGAGAAAGGAAGCAGCCCGGGCCACCATCCCGGCTTCGCACCAAACCAGGCGTCGGGCGAATCACCGAAGAGCAGCGGGGAATAAAACGGAGAGAGGTAACCCCCGAACGCGTAGTGGGCATTCTGCAATGCCGCCCACGTTGCATAAGCAAGAAAACTCGAGAGGACGACGAAGACGACCGCGGGCTGGATCCACCATGCGTCGCGGCGCATGGTCTCTCCCCACCCGCGGCGCCGAATCTGAACTACATCGACGCCCATCGACGGCTATTTCTTTTCGTTCTGTGTCTTGTCAGCTACATACAACTCGAGGTAGCCGCACTCCTCACATACGAAAGGCATGACGATCAGTCCCGAGCTGGGATTGATTGCAGCATCCTCGAGCGTTCCCTTGATGTTGACGAGCGCCTTGAACGACTCGGTTCGGTTCATGCGCGCGTTCGGATGGTTGATGCAGAAGCGCTTTCCTTCCTTGATGGGCATGCAGATCCCCGTGTGTTTGATTGTTGGTTCCTTCGATGCGCAAATCTACGGGCGTGCTCCGCGTCGAGCCAGCGTGGAGACTGCACAAAAAAAAGGAGGGTCGCCGGGCGACCCTCCCCATTCCTGCGTAGAACCCGGCTTCAGCGCTTGCCCTTCCTCGGGCCTGCCCCACGCGCGCCTCGCGCGCCACGACGCTCGGTCATCGACTTCTGTCGCTGCTCGAACCGATCCTTCCGCTCTTTGACACCCGCATCCCACTTGGCACGCTGGTCAGCGGTAAGTATCCCGCGAACTTCATTCTGCTCCTGCTGGCGAAGTGCGGTAGCGCGCGTTCTGAACTGCTCGCGCTGCTGCTGGACGCGGGCACGCGCGGCTGAAGATGTGTCGCCCTTCTGGCGTGCATCCCGCAGTGCCTTCATCTGCGTCGCACCCTGATCCCTGAGCGCCTTGAACTGCGGCTGGTACTTTGTATGGATCGTCTTGACCTGCGCTTTCTGTGCGTCAGTAAGGTTCAGATCCTTCATGAAATGACCGCGGCCTCCGCGCTCTCCGCGCAGTCCGCCCCGTTTCATTCCACCTTTTCGCATTCCGTCCATCTGACCGCGCATTGGCCGGCCATCGCGCATTCCGCGCCTGGCGCTATCGGCCTTGGCTGGAGCCTGTGCGCCCGCGAATACCGCAAATCCGGTAATGATCACGGCGCTGAGAGCGGCCGTTCTGATTCTTGACATGAAACCCCCATTGGTCCATTCGCCCACACGGTATGCACAGGCACAACGGTAGACGCCGGAAAACTTCCGATGTTAGGGGCTAATTACTCGAGGTGGGATTCGGCCGCTGCCCGGCGAAGATCAATCGCCTCAGGCATGGCAGAAAGAGACTTATCCGGCGGCTGCCTGTGGCACCGTTCCGAACCGGCGTTCGCGTGACTTGAAGTCTTCAACTGCCTCGGCCAGATCGGCGGGAGAAAATTCAGGCCACATGCGCTGCGTGAAGAACAACTCCGCGTATGCGCACTCCCAGAGGAGGAAATCGCTCAGGCGCTGCTCGCCACCTGTGCGAATCAGGAGATCCACGTCGCGTGAATGACCGATTCCGTTGTCAACCTTCGCAAGCAGTCCCGCAAACTCCTGCCGTTCCTGCTCCGATCCCATCGGCACTTCGGGGTCGAGCTGGCGCGCGGCCCGGACCACTGCATCTCGCGACGAATAGTCCACGGCAATGCGCAGCTCGAGCAATCGCCCGTCGCGTGTAGCATCCTCCGCGGCAAGTATGGCGCGAAGGAGCTCCGCAGGAATGCGGTCGCGCCGGCCGATGATTTTCATCCGCACGCTGTTCGTAACGCAGCGCGCCACTTCGGAAATGAGATAACGGCGAAACAACCGCATGAGCAGCCCGACTTCGCGCGAAGGACGGCGCCAGTTGTCGGCGCTGAAGGCGTACAGAGTCAGAGTGTCAATGCCGCAATCGGGCGCGGCCTCGACGATCTTGCGAACCGTTCTTGCGCCCGCAATGTGTCCGGCGGTTCGAAGGTGTCCGCGGCTCGTAGCCCACCGGCCGTTGCCGTCCATGATTATCGCGACGTGAATGCCGCTCGAGTTGTCCAGTTTCATGAAATCAGTCGATGAGTTTCTAGCGTTCGCGAGTTGCCCGAATCAGTGCTTCCATGTGATCCAGATACCGTTCCAGCGCGCGCCTGCCGCCCGCCGTGAGGCGATATCGCGTCTTGGGCATCCTGCCCTCGAACGCTTTCGTGCAGGCGATGTATTCCGCCTCCTCGAGCTTGCGCGCATGTACACTGAGATTTCCGTCAGTAGTATCCATCAGCTTCTTCAGATCGCCGAAGCTCAGGGAATCGTTGACAGCGAGCGCGCTGACTATCCCCAGCCGCATCCGCTCGTGAATCAGACGATCGAGGTCGTCCATCCTTTTCGAAATGATGCCCGTCGGCTCCGAATCCTTAAGCGTATTCTGAGACCGGGCGTCACTCCGTGCGACGCCGTGTTTAGCCACCGTAACTCCTGGCTATGAGAATTCCAAAGGCGATGTGAAAGCCCCCGAAAGCTGCGCCGAGGATTAGATGTCCCAGGGCAAAGGGGGTAAAAAGGGCGATGACTCCTGCCGCCATGAAACAAAGGCCCATGACAGGCACGATGCGGACAGAAAACGCTCCGCCGGCGACGACCCCTGTTCCATATAGAAGAAGCCATACGCCTGGTATGGCCTCGAGCAGCATGGCCCTGTACAACACGAGAGTCAGAAGCGCCCCAACAACCATCGGGGGGGAGAAACTGAGCACGAATTTTCGACCGGGTCCCGAAAGGAGCGGCATCTTGGCAGCGCGCGCCTTCCGAACCATCGCCCACATCATGATGACCGGCGAAAGGACAGCCGAGGCAAGCCAGATGTTGAGGGCACTCGTCGCCGTGTCTTGAACGCCCGCCGCAAAGGCCACGGCGATTGCCAGCAACCCGATTGCCACCATTCCCCAGCCCGATACCGCTGTAAACGAGCCTGCCGCTTCCATCGTGTTGCGGATGAACGCCAGGTTATCCATGGCGCGTCCATGAAGCGACGCAAGTTCCTGCGGCGGCTCGGGCCGAAGTGGGCTAACGGAAGTCATGCGGCGAATCATACAGCCAATATCCAGAATCTGTCAAGTACTTTGCAGCGTAAAGCCAAGTCACGGTCGCCACACCTGACACACGCCTTTTCCATCGGATTCAGCCGGGAGCTACTGGACCCGGAAGAGGATCGCTGGCCGGAAAGCTCTGCTCTACCATCCTGTCGAGCCTTCGCTCATCGATTGCCGATGATAACATCGCCACCAGGTTGCCGCAAAAAGTCGGCAAGTCCTCCTGACGGCTGCTCGTGAGCAGTCTCTGATCCAGGTTCGTGTGCTTCTCCACCCACGCCCCTCCAGCGTTGCGAATTTCATTGGCAAACTGCGGGTGCGACGTCAGAGTGCGGCCACGAACCGCATCCGCCGCAACGAGTATCCGCGGCGCGTGACAAATGGCTGCAACCGGCTTATCCGCTTCCATGAAGCCGCGCACCAGTGAAACCGCAGCAGGAGTCGCCCGCAGGGCCTCGGTGCTACGCTCTCCCCCCGGAATCACCAGAGCATCGAAATCGCGAGCAGAGACGTCTGCCGTGAGCCGGTCCACACTAAACGTGTCGGCTTTTTCGTCGTTGATGTAGCCCTGAATGACCCCGGCCTTCAGAGAAACCATCACAACGGTGGCGCGCGCCTGCTTCAGCGCCTGCATCGGTGCGGTAAGCTCAACCTGCTCCACACCATCAGCAGCCAGAATTGCCACGGTTCGTCCTGACAGATCAGCAGCCATCTACCCTCCTCTCTTCAATATTCGAAAGCACATCCTGAGATGTCAGGAAACGTGCCATATTATTCCAATGCCCCTCGTCAGCCTGTACGGTCACGGCGACCTGATCACACGCCTTCGCCAGAGTTTCACCGCCGGCAGCCTGCCTTCCAGCCTGCTCATTCACGGGCCGCGCGGCATCGGGAAGCAACGCCTCGCTCTCTGGCTTGGACAGATGCTCCTTTGCACCGGCGACGACCCGCCCTGCGGCAAGTGCAGGAACTGCAAGTACTCAATTAATCTCGCACACCCGGACCTCCACTGGTACTTCCCACGCCCCCGCCTCAAGGATGCGGATCCGTCGGTGGAAGACGTCAATGAGGATTACCGCGACGCCATCGCCAAACGGATGGAGACGAACGGTCTTTACGCTGCTCCAGCGGGGAACGAAGGGATCTACATTGCCACTGTACGCGCGATTGTGCACGAAGCCGCACTGTCTCCCGCAGTAGCATCCCGCAAAGTGTTCGTAGTTGGCGACGCCGAGAAAATGGGGTTTCAAGAGGGTTCCGAATTCGCGGCTAACGCGTTCCTGAAGCTTCTCGAAGAGCCCCCGCGCGCAACTCACATCATCATCACGTCGAGCGAGCCCGGGGCCCTTCTTCCCACCATCCGCTCCCGAACCTCCGCCATCCGGGCAACACCGCCGGGCGAATCCGCAATGAAGGATTTCATCGCCGATCCCGTGGTTACCGTTGCCCTGGAATCAGCCGGCATTGTGCGCTCGGTCAACGAGCAGATCCAGCTTGCTGGTGGTGCGCCAGGCAACCTGTTCGGCGACGATGCCCGCGGACGAGCGATGACCGCCGCTCGAAAACTCCTCGACGCCGCGGCATCGAAGCAATCTTCAGACAGGTACGCCGCCGCCCTCGCCGTCGGCGCATCAGGTGCGAGAGGTGGATTCTCAGACGTTCTCGACTCCCTCATTCTCATTCTCGCCGAGCGAATGCGGGCGGCGCTGCACGACGGTAACGAGGCACGGGCGCTGGCGGTCAGCCGCGCTGCCGACAAAGTTGGCGAAGCAAAAATTCTCGCCACCGGCAACGTGAATCCTCAGCTCATCACTGCCAGCCTGATGCTGGACCTTCAGCGAGCCGTAGGTTGACCCGCCTGACTCATACCGATGCAGACGGTCGAGCCCGCATGGTCGACGTGTCCGGCAAAGAGCAGACTCACCGCTCTGCCGCCGCGGTCGGAAGCATAACGATGTCTTCAACAACGCTCGACGCAATCCGCAACAATTCCCTGAAGAAAGGCGATGTGATCTCCGTCGCACGTATCGCAGCCATCATGGCCGCAAAGCGAACGTCCGGGACAATCCCTCTCTGTCATCCCATCTCCCTTACAGATATCCAGGTGGAGTTCGACATGGACGACGCGCTGCCCGGGATTCGCGTCAGGACGGAGACGCGAACTCATGAGAGAACCGGAGTGGAAATGGAGGCGCTCACCGCCGCCGCAGTCGCGCTTCTGACTATCTACGACATGGCCAAGGCAGTCGATCGCGGAATGACGATTACGTCCATTGCGCTCATCGAAAAAACAGGAGGGGCTTCGGGCGACTGGACGCGCTGACCTTGCAGACATGGCGGCCCAGCGGCTACATAAGCGGGAAGCACCCCACACTGGAGTCGTACCTCGTGAATATCAGATCCGCCCGCTTCCTGCTTTCCCTCGCCGCCATCTTTGCGCCCCCCCTCTTGGCGAACGCGCAAATCACCAACGTCAAACCCATTTCCGCAGGGGCCTTCGACACCGCCGCCCTCGGCGCTGTGAAGTGGCGTGAGATTGGTCCTTTCCGCGGGGGACGCTCGGTTGCCGCAGCGGGTTCGAGCACGCGGCCATGGGAGTATTACTTCGGCACCACGGGCGGCGGCGTATTCAAGACCCTCGACGGCGGTGTGACCTGGACGCCGATCACTGACAAGTTTTTCGGCGGCTCCATCGGCTCCATCGCCATTGCCGAATCCAATCCCGACATCGTCTACGTTGGAACCGGCGAGCATCCGATTCGCGGCAACGTTTCACACGGCGACGGTGTGTGGAAGACCACCGACGCGGGAAAAACGTGGAGCTACATCGGTCTCGGGGCGACTCAGCAGATCGGCCGCATTAGAGTGCATCCAAAAAACCCTGACATCGTGTACGTCGCAGCACTCGGACACGTCTGGGGTCCCAACGCCGAGCGCGGAGTTTTCAAGTCAGAGAACGGAGGCAAAAGCTGGACTCGCGTCCTCTTCCAGAGCGACTCGGCCGGAGCGATTGACCTGTCCATGGATGCGGCAGATCCCAACACTCTTTATGCCACGTTCTGGCATGCATACAGGCAGCCCTGGAAACTCGTTTCCGGAGGAACCGGCAGCGGAATCTTCAAGTCCACTGACGCCGGTGCCAACTGGAAGGAAATCACGCGGAATCCCGGCCTGCCTTCAGGAGTGCTGGGCAAAATCGGGATCTCCGTTTCGCCGGTGAATTCGAAACGGGTCTGGGCGCTGATCGAGGCAGATTCGGGTGGCGTGTTTCGCTCTGATGACGCAGGTGCAACCTGGACGAAGACAAACTCTGAACGAAATCTTCGCCAGCGCGCGTGGTATTACACGCGAATCTTTGCAGACACCAAGGACAGCAACACCGTCTACGCACTGAACACCGGCATGTACCGTTCGACCAACGGTGGCAAAACTTTCAAGTCGATTCAGGTTCCTCACGGCGACAACCACGACCTGTGGATTTCGCCAACCGACAACAACCGGATGATCGAGAGCAACGACGGCGGCGCAAACGTCTCGTTCAACGCCGGCCGGTCGTGGACGGAGCAGGACGTTGCGACGGCGCAGTTCTATCATGTCACCACGACTAATGATTTTCCCTATCACGTCTGTGGGGCGCAGCAGGACAACTCCACGCTGTGCGGGCCCAGCCGGAGTTCGGGAGGAATTTCAATCGGCGACTGGTACAGTGTGGGTGGAGGCGAAAGCGGCTACATCGCGGTACGTCCTGACAATCCGGACATCGCGTACGCGGGATCGTACGGCGGGCTGCTGACGCGTCATGACCGCCGCACTGGCTTCGACAGGAATATCAATCCGTGGCCGGACAACCCTATGGGTCACGATGCGGGGGATGCGAAGTATCGCTTTCAGTGGACGTTCCCCATCGTTATCTCACCGCACGATCCCAATACGCTGTATGTCGGCAGCAGCGTGGTGTTCAGATCGAAGAACGACGGACAGTCGTTCGAACCAATCAGCCCCGATCTTACCCGCAACGATCCCCGCACGCTTGGCCCTTCGGGCGGTCCGATCACGAAGGACCAGACTTCTGTGGAGTATTACGCCACAGTGTTCACGATTGCGGAGTCACCGCTCACCGCGGGAGTGATCTGGGCAGGTTCCGATGACGGTCTCATACACGTCACGCGCGACAATGGCAAAACGTGGAAGAACGTTACTCCCGCCGGCATGCCCGAGTGGAGCCGCATTTCCATGATCGAAGCGTCCCACTTTCAGCCCGGCACGGCCTACGCTGCGGCAAATCATTACCAGATGGACGACCTCAAGCCGTACATCTACCGCACGAGCGACTATGGCGCGACGTGGCAGCTCGCCGTTGATGGAATTCCGGCAACTGAATTCGTGCGTGTGGTCCGCGAAGATCCGGAACGCAAGGGTCTTCTCTATGCCGGCACCGAACGCGGCGTGTGGGTGAGCTTCGATGAGGGCGGAACGTGGCAATCGCTTCGACGCAACCTTCCCATCGTGCCGGTTCACGATCTGGCAGTAAAGGAGGGAGATCTCATCGCCGCAACACACGGCAGATCATTCTGGATCGTTGACGATCTCTCGGCGTTGAGGCAGATGAACAAACCAGTCATGGACAAGGCCGCTCACCTTTTCAAACCGCGCGATGTGTATCGCGCAAACTTCAATGGAGGCGGCGGAACGGGGGCAGCAGGTGGCCACCCGACGGGACAGAATCCGCCGGCAGGGGCGATCGTCTACTACTGGCTCAAGAAGCCGAACCAGACGGTGACAATGGATTTTCTCGATGCATCGGGCAAACTGATCCGCAGTTTCTCGAGCAGCCAGGATCCAAAGGTCGCGAAGGATTCGCTGCGCAACATCGCGCGCGCAGACAGTCTGAAGAAGGCTGGCGCAGACAGTTCACAGCAGATGGAAGCGCGCGGCGAAGAGACAGAGGGCGACGACGGTCCGCGCCGAACCCCTGCACTACCGCGCGTCTCCAATCGCGCAGGTCTCAACACCTTCTCGTGGAACATGCGCTACGCTGACGCTTCAACGTTCAAGGACATGATCTTCTGGGCCGGCGGAACACAGGGGCCCCTCGCAGTGCCCGGCGCGTACTCCGTGCGTCTGCGGGTGAACAACTCGACTGAGACGCAGACATTCCGGCTGCGCAACGACCCAAGATCGAAAGCAACGCAGGCGGATATGACCAGTCAGTTTGCGTTCCTGACAAAAGTTCGCGATGAAACGACACGAGCGAACGACGCAGTGAAACTGGTGCGCAACGTCAGGTCGCAGATAGCAGAACGCACCGCGCAGATGCCCGCCGACAAACGGGCTGCCTTTACGGCGTCTGCCGCTTCACTCGAGTCTGCGCTTGCGGCAGCAGAAAAGGAGATCTACCAGACACAGAATCAGTCCGGACAGGATCCCCTCAACTACCCCATCCGGCTCAACAACAAGATCGCGGCACTTGCAGGCGTTGCAGCAAGTACTGACGCGAAACCCACGAGCCAGACGCTCGAGGTATTCCGGATTCTGTCAGCGGAACTCGACACGCATGTGAACAGAATTCACAACGCGTTGAAAGCGACGCTGCCAGGCCTGAACAAGCAGCTCTCGGATCTGAAACTGAAGCCGATCGTCGAGAGCACTGATGAGGTGACTAGCGAATAACCTTGTCGAAGCGCACGGGGTTCTCAACGGTATAGCTGTAATGCCACCACTCTTTTTCGTAGTTGATGAACCCCTGGCGCTCCATTACCCGCTTGAGCAACTCGCGATTGCTGAGTACCGGACCACGTGCGTTGCTCGTATGGGCGGCGGGTGAGAAGTTGTCATACGGAGTGCCCATGGTCAGCTCGCCACGGCTCGAGAGCTGAATCAGTGTGACATCTATGGCGACGCCCAGGTTGTGCCTGCTCGTGGCGGCGATGTATCCGTCACGAAGCAGGTCGGGACGGTTCACCTTTGCCGTCCACGCGACCATTGCATCGCTCGCACGAACCGGGCGGTAAGCGTCGAGGATCTTGAGTCCATACCCCTGAATGCGGAGATCCTCCTGCACCACCGCAAGCGCCGCTGCCGCCTCCGCTCTCAGGTACGCTCTGTTGGCTTCATAGCCCGGAAGCACGGCGCCGGTGAAGTTGGACGTTGTTGCGTACCGCAGATCTATCACGAAGGTGCTGTCCACTCGCAGCAGGTCCACCAGGAGTGAATCTGCCGCCTCGTCCGACACCGTCGGCAAATCGACAGTATTGATCGGCTCCGCCGACCGGCGTTGAAGAACGCTGCATCCGCCGAGTAACAGGATCAGCGCCAGTGCTCTGAATTGATGAATTGGCATGCCACGAAGATATCGGCGCCCGCCCGGGAGTCTATATTCACCGCCAGCCGGAATCTCTCTGAAACGTCTTTCCATATCCTGGTAAACCTCGTCGAATGAATTCACTGGAGATCGTCGCCGCGGTATTCGGCGTAGTGAGCGTCTTCCTGAGCGTGCGGCAGAATATCTGGAGCTGGCCGACTGCGATCATCAATGTCGGTCTCTACATCTTTGTATTCTTTGAATCGAAGCTCTATGCGGACACCGGTCTCCAGGTTGTATATGTCGTACTCAACGCATACGGCTGGTACCACTGGCTATACGGTGGAAAGAATCGTACCGAGCTGGCCGTCAGCAAGGTTTCAGCCCGGCTGGCTGTTCTCCTTCTATCCGTCGGCGCTGCATCCGCTGCCATCATCGGGACCTTCCTTGCCCAGCAGACAGATGCTGCCTTGCCGTACATGGACGCGGCTACCACGAGCACTAGTCTTGTCGCCCAATGGATGATGACGCGGAAGCTGCTCGAGAACTGGATTATCTGGGTGGCTGTGGATGTGGTTTACATCGGCATGTACATCTACAAGGCTCTCTACGTTACCTCGGTTCTCTACTTCGTGTTCCTTCTTCTTTCGGTAATGGGTTACAGGCAGTGGAAGCGTTCGCTCGCCGAACGTGAGATGAGCCTGGTCGACGGAGAGTCGGACGCGCTTATTGCGCCAGTTTGAATCTTGCGAGCGCTCGAATTGAAGCGATGCCCGCTGCTGGCCCTATGGCCAGCAGGGCAAACACCCATTGCCAGCCTATGAGCGAAGCAATGAGCGGGATTGCCTGGATGCTCACCATCGTGAGCAGAAAGCCGAGGGATGTCTGAAGTGTCAAAGCAGTGCCGACGGCGTGGTCAGGAACCGACTCCGTCACCAGAGCACTGAATTGCGCGCTGTCAGCAACTACGAAAAACCCCCATACCAACGCGACAGGCGCGAGCAGCCACAGCGTTGCGCCGTAAAACGCGCCGATCAACACCGAACACGTTCCGCTGGCAAGCAGTGATATCGTGATGAGTCTCTCGCGCGATCTGCGGTCTGCGTAGAGTCCGCCCCAGATGCATCCCGCTCCGCCTACCGCGATAGTTCCGAACGTGATGAGCGACACCAGAGCCGCGTGCGACCCTTCAGCACCGGAAGCGAGAATGCTCGCCGTCAGGAACGCGGGAATCCATGTCCAGAATGCGTACAGCTCGAACATGTGTCCGAGGTATCCGCCGGTAGACAGGCGAAACTTGCGCTCCCGTACCACCGAGGCAACCAGACCCCACGAAAACGGCCGCGACGAGAAAGGGTAAGGACCATCGTGGAACGCAGTGGCCACAACCAATGCAGCCACGACGCCGCTGGCCGAGGCGGTGAGAATCACTGCGGAAATGGTCGCGCTTGGAAAGGCGTGAACCAGGTAAGGAGTGGCCTTCCCCACTGTCAGTGCGCCCACCACCGTGCCGATTGCCAGCCCACGCTGCGCCCGAAACCAGGTCGAGATCATTTTCATTGCAGGTGGATACACGCCGGCGAGGAAGAAGCCGGTGAGGAACCGGAGCAGCAGCGCCGTGTGGTAGCCCGGTGCAGCAAGTATCGCTGCGTTCACTGCGGCGCCGGCAAGCGCACTGGCTGCAAACAACTTCTTCGAAGCGACAATGTCTGCGAGATTGAGCATCGCTGACAGTGCCGTGCCGACGACGAAACCCAACTGCACAATTGTCGTAAGCCAGCCGGCCTCCGAAGGGCTCAATTCCCACCGGTCGGCGAGCTGTGCCGAGACGGCACTGGCTCCGAACCAGAGGGACATGCCGAGGAGCACGGACAGCGAAAGGATTCCCAGAATCCGCCATCGTTCGCGATCGGAGTCGGCCGTCATGCGAAGAAAGTACTCTCCGCGGGGCGGGATGGTAAAAAGAACGCGCCCCGGAGGGCGCGTTCAGGCGGACTGGCCATGTGCGCGCGGATGTCACTCGTTGACGACGCGGTCAGCCCGATACAATTGCTCCCCCGATACTCGCAGGGTGCAATAATGACGAAAGAGCGTTCACCGAGGTAACGCCGGGTTCCCCGGATCGAAACTGAAATCGACCTGCCAGTGCAAAGGAAAAAGGCCGTCCTGATAATCAAATCAGAACGGCCTTCCTCTATGACCCGGGTGGGTCTCGAACCCACGACCTACGAATTAAAAGTCCGTTGCTCTACCAGCTGAGCTACCGGGTCTGAGATCAATCTTAGTCACGCACTGCAAGATAATCCAAATTTCCGTCCGCATGAACGCGTGACCTCCGGCACGCTCCGTGCTTTTATCACCGCATGACCTTCCTGAAAGTCGGCCGCTGCGCGCGCAACTGATTCCTCGCGATGGGAGCCTTCGAGATCTTCGGTCTGCGGTATCTGCGAAGCACGGCAGCCCGAGCGGTACCCCGACGTATCTCGATCTCGACGGCGATGGTCTCCAACGCCCTCTGCCAGTCGGTTGGCCTCGCACTCTTCACGGGCACGGCAGTTCGAATGCGTGCGTATCTGCGGCTTGGCCTACCTGTCACCAACCGCCCCCCGCTCGCGTAGTCCTCAGGAGGACCATCCAACCCCATGAAAATGACGACTACTGAACCAGGCGGCACCCCGCCTACAGAAGAACACAAGGTCAGTGCAGATCAACTCCTGAACAAGGTGAAGGAGATTGTCCGCGAGGGAAATGCGCGGCGCATCACCATCCGCAACGACGCCGGAAAGACACTGATTGAAATTCCCCTCTCGCTCGGGATTGTCGGTGCCGTCTTCGCGCCCGTGTGGATTGCCATCGGAACAATTGCCGCCCTGGCCGGACGTTACACGATTGTCGTGGAGAAGAAGGTTTAACTCGAGCTACCTCGGCGAGGGCGGCAGCCCTTACAAACATCCGACGTTTTTTGGGGTATCTTCCAGCGTGCGGTAGCGCCGCCGTTCGGCCACTTGTCGAACGCACTAACTATTTACCCCGCAGACATATGCTGCTCAAGCCATTTTCCGCTCTCGCGCTAGTTACCATCGCGACAACGTCCTGCGCCCACCAGCAAGCGGCGGTATCGCCGGCGCCAGCCTCCGCCGGTGCGCCAGCGACACCTGCACTGTCGCTCTCGGCCCTTCTTCCGACAGATCCGAAAGTGCGAACAGGCACTCTACCGAACGGGCTTAAATACTACATACGCCAGAACAACCGTCCCGAGCAGCGTGCGGAACTCCGGCTTGTAGTAAACGCGGGATCGGTACTGGAAGGCCCCGATCAACTCGGACTTGCTCACTTCCTCGAGCACACTGCGTTCAACGGAACGGAGCATTTCGCCAAGAACGATCTCGTCAAGTATCTCGAGTCAATCGGCGTCAGGTTCGGTGCGGATCTGAACGCCTACACCAGCTTCGACGAGACGGTCTACATTCTGCCGATCCCGACGGACACAGCGCGCATCGTGGACCAGGCCTTTACAATTCTCGCGGACTGGGCACATGGACAGACATTCGATTCATTAGAAGTTGCGAACGAACGCGGAGTGGTGCGCGAAGAATGGCGGGGGCGAAAAGGCGCTGGAGATAGAATGCTCCAGCAGTGGCTGCCCGTTGCATTCCAGGGGTCACGCTACGCCGAGCGCCTTCCAATCGGCACGGAAGGCAGCATCATGAGTGCGACACCGGCGAAATTGCGCAGCTACTACGAGGCCTGGTATCGCCCCGATCTCATGGCTGTTATTGCCGTAGGTGATTTCGACCCTGATGTGTTCGAGGTGAAGATCAGGCAGCACTTCTCTTCGCTGAAGTCGCCCGCTGATGCGCCAAAGAGGCCGGAGTACGACGTGCCTGGCAACAAGGAGCCGCTGGTTGCGATCGCCAGCGACAAGGAAGCGACGAGCTCTAGCGTCAATCTCATCTACAAGCTTCCTGCCGACAGTGAAAAGACTGTTGGTGATTACAGGCGCCTGCTGATGGAACGTCTCTATCTGTCGATGCTGAATAGTCGCTTTTCAGAGATCTCGGAAAAACCCGATGCGCCCTTTATTGGAGCTGGGGCCTCAAAGGCCGGCTTCTTCGCGAGAAGCACAGAAGCTTTCACGCTCGCGGCTGGAACGCGGGATGGCGGAATCGAGCGCGCTGCCGAAGCGCTTCTCATCGAAGCGCGGCGAGTAGACCAGTTCGGATTCCTGCAGTCGGAACTCGACCGTGTCAAACAGAACGTGCTTCGTTCCTATGAGCGCTCGTACGCTGAGCGGGACAAGACTCAGTCTGCGTCGTTCGTGGATGAATACATTGGCAACTTTCTCCAGGGCGAGAGCATCCCCGGCATCGAGTACGAGTACGAGCTTGCACAGAAGCTTCTTCCGACAATCACCCTCGCAGACGTAAACTCGCTCGCGAAGAGCTGGATCACGGATGAGAATCGCGTGGTGATCGCCCAGGCACCTGACAAGGCGGGTGTAATCCAGCCTACGAGAGCCGGTATCCTCGCGGCGTTCACACGCGCATCGAGCGCAACGCTGGCGGCATGGACCGAAACCGTGTCAGCTGACAATCTCGTGCAAACGCCACCGGCGCGGGGTAAAGTCGTCTCGTCCCGCTCTCTCGCCAGCGTCGGTGCCGTTGAGTGGAAGCTTTCCAACGGTGCGCGGGTCATCATCAAGCCGACTGATTTCAAGGCGGATGAGGTGCTGTTCTCCGCGTACAGTCCAGGCGGAATATCGCTGGCTGCTGATGCCAACTACATGTCGGCTGCCGTCGCATCGCAGGTATTGCAGCTCGGAGGACTGGGCAGCTTCAGCCGCATCGATCTTGGCAAGAAGCTCGCAGGAAAGGCGGCGAGCGTATCACCTGCCATTGGCGAAACGACGGAAGGCCTCGCTGGCCGCAGTTCTCCCAAGGACATCGAGACGATGTTTCAGCTCGCATACCTCACGTTCACAGCGCCGCGGCTCGATACAGTGGTGTTCGCGACGTTCCGCCAGCAGGTAGAAACCGTTCTTGCCAACCGTGGACTTTCTCCCGATGCAGTGTTCCAGGACACTATTCAGGTCACGCTCGCGCAGCACGCCTTCCGCGCTCGCCCGATTACTCCGGCGGTTTTCAAGGAGGTGAACCCTCAGCAGTCGCTCGCGTTCTACAAGGACCGTTTCGCCAACGCAGGTGATTTTACATTCCTGCTCGTTGGAAACGTGGACACTGCGGAAGTGAAGCCGCTCGTCGAGACGTATCTCGCATCACTCCCCTCGATCGCACGCGCGGAAAAAGCACGCGACAACGGCATCTATCCACCGAAAGGCGTCGTCGAGCGCACGGTGCGGAAGGGATCGGAATCCAAAGCAACAACTCGTCTTGTATTCACCGGAACCTGCAGCTATACGCCGCAGGACCGCTTTGCACTCCGCGCTCTCACCACGCTGATGCAGACTCGTCTCAACGAAAGTCTCCGAGAACAGCTTGGCGGCACCTACAGTCCGGGAGTCGGCGGTGCATGCAGTCGAGAGCCGCGCCCCGAGTACGCGGTGACGATCGCGTATGGCTCGTCGCCCGAGAACGTAACACCTCTGTCGAAAGCCGTTTTCGCACTGATCGACAGCCTCAAGACGCAGCCGGTCTCGCAAGCTGACGTGGACAAGGTGAAGGAAGAGATCCTTCGGGCCCGTGAGGTCGAGGTGAAGACAAACTCATACTGGCTCGGAAACATTGCAGCACGGGATCAGGCGGGAGAGGACCTCGCGGGACTCGGGTCTCAGTACGATGAGATGGTCAGGAAACTCACCCCGTCGATGATCCAGCAGGCGGCGCGGACATACTTCAATGCGAAGAACTATGCGCGGTTTGTACTTCTCCCCGAAGCCGGCGTGAAAGACTAACGGAGTTCGCCCCGTGGCGGGCGCCTGCTAGGTCAGGTAGCCCGCCCTAATGTGGAGTGGCCACGCGACGCGGTGGCGCGTTGCCGGGGGACCCCAGTATTCGGAGAGTTCCTCCTCCACCCCAACAACTGGATCGACCGCGTTCTCTTCGACGTACGCGGCTGTGGCCGACCAGGTTCGGAGGTAGCCAGCGAGCTCTGCCAGTGTCCACCTGCACTCGAGGATTATCCCAGGCGGGGCGACCTCTCTGAAGGGAAACGCGAGCGACTTCAATCCGTCGAGTATCTGATCACGCTCAGGCCGCCAGTAACTCTCGATCAATCCGCGATTGTAGTTATGAATGATCATGTGTGCATCAGGATCATCGATCACCGGATCCCCGTAACACCAGACCGCAACGGCCCCGTCGTCCTTGAGGACGCGTCTCGCCTCATCATAGAATGCGGCCTGGTCGAACCAGTGAATGGCCTGGGCAGCAGTCACGAGGTCTGCTGATCGCCCCTCCAACCCGCTATCCTCTGCGCGTGCGCATCGGTAAATGATGCCCGGTCGCTCGCCCGCCATCGCGAGCTGCTTCTCACTTGCATCGGTCGCAACAACTGACTTGAAGTGTGCTGCGAGGCCAATTGCTGCCTGGCCATTTCCAGTGCCGCAGTCGAGCGCCAGGTCATGACGTGGAGCAAGCTCAGCCAACCACGCGAACAATTCCTGCGGATAATGCGGCCGGAACTGCGAATAGAGTGCGGATCGCGTAGAGAAATGATCCTTGAATTCCATCTGCCAAATATGCTGACAATACGCGACAGGCGAAAAGACTCTACGATTTTTCAAAACGACAATGCCCCGGTGGACGCAACCTCTGCATCCACCGGGGCATCAATCCAACTGCTTACATCTTGGGCAGCAGAACCTTGTCGATGACCTGAATGACACCGTTCGACTGATACACATCGTAGGTCGAGATACGAGCGACGCCGCCGGATTCGTCAGTGATGACGATGTTGCGCGGGCCGTTCATGGAAGCAACCAGCGTCCCACCGCTGACAGTCTTCAGCATGGCGCGACCATTTCCCTTCTTGATCAGCTTCTCAATCGCTTTCGCGTCAAGAGCTCCTGAAACGACATGGTAGGTCAGGACCTTCGTAAGAGTGGCTTTGTTCTCCGGCTTGAGCAACGTCGCGACCGTCCCGTCGGGCAGGTTTTCGAACGCGTCATTTACCGGTGCAAACACGGTGAAGGGGCCCTTGGTCTTGAGGGTCGCTACCAGACCGGCTGCCTTGACAGCCGCGACCAGCGTCGTGTGATCCGCAGAATTCACAGCATTGTCAACGATGTCCTTCGTGCGGTACATCTCCATGCCACCAACCATCACGTTCTGAGCCGAGGCGACAGTTGCGCCGGCCGTGCCGATTGCGGCGGTGAGCAGCATTGCAGAAAGAAGCTTCTTCATTGGTTCCGATTCCCTGTGATAAAGTTTGAGTGGTTCGGAGTGTGATACGGTCAAACCAGGAAATCGGATTTCCGTTCAGGGCTTTGGGATTTTGCCCCCTGTGTCGGTCGCGAAGGGTCGGGCACAGATATCGTGTTCTCCTGGACGGTTGCTGGCGAGACACACAAGGGTACCGATTCCGGCAACCTCTGGTTCAAGAACGTGACGAGCTACAAGGTTTGTTATGAGTCTGACAACCCGAAGGCTGGCTCCCTGGAGCCCGGCGACACGACCTGCGGTAAGTAGCGCTTACCGAATTTTCCGAAGTGCAACTGTTCCGTTGACGGTATCAATCTTGATTTCCCGCCCGCCCCGGCCGATGGTGCCTTCTGCGTGCCGAGGACCAAACCGTCCGGACAGTTGTACTGGATAATCGCTTTCGATCGAGCCGTGCATCGTTCCCAGAGAGACCTTCGCATCGAGTGAACCCGGCATTTCGACGGTTACGTTACCGTTGACCGTATTGAACGCCATGTCCCCGTCGCGGCTCAGTGCGTTCATTCGAACATCGATGCTTCCGTTTACCGTATTTGCTTCAACCGGTCCATTGCGCGTCGTGACGTTTACTCCTCCATTGACAGTGTTCGCCTTCACCGGGCCACCCGCATTCGTCACTTCCACACGTCCATTCACAGTGCTGGCCCGGACATCGGAGGTGACGTCGCGAATTTTCATTTCGCCGTTGACAGTGCTGGCCCGCACGCGGACTCCCGCGGGAACCTTTACGGTGAAACGAACCTGCACATCCCGGCGGTCGTCCCGATTGTCACGATTGTCGTGTGACTGAAGTCCGTTGTCATCGCATGTGTCCCGACGGCGCACCGCGCATACCTGCACGTCCCCACCCTTCTGAATTACCTGAAATGCGACATCGGTCACATCCCCGCGCTTTACCACTTTCTCAGCGCGCACATGTACCATGTTATCTGTGCTCGCCTCTACGCTCACTGGCCCGTTGATGCTCAGCAGCCGAAACCAGTTCCCTGCCTCGACCTTTCCGTCCCACGTCCAGGTAGTGGAATTTCGACCCAGGTCCTGGGCACCCGATGTTGTCGCGCTCAGCGCCAACACAAGCGCCAGGGCCCCTGTAAGTGTGCGTCGCATTCCCTACTCCTTGTCTGTGGTGATGGTGCGCTGAATTATGACGTTGCCGCTGAACGTCTCCGCTATGATGCGCGAGCGTCCGTTCCCGATTTTGAACTCGAACCTTCGCTCGTTGCTCCGGCGCTGCTGGCCCGACTCTAGTGTGACAGGGAATTCGCTGTCCACGTGGCCACTGAATGTCTGAAGACTGACTGTCGCGCCCACGTCGGCGGGAACGCCAAGCCGGAGAGTACCCGAGTGCGACTTCAAGCTGTAGTTGCCGGCAGGGTCGAACGTTCCACTGTACGTAACCGATCCACTCACTGTTTCAGCACGAACTGATTTTGAGCGAGCGCCAGTGATGGTAATCCTGCCGCTCACGGAGCCGCCATCCACGTCTCCCTCAACTCCCGTCACAATCACGCGTCCACTCATCGACTCGGCCCGCACATCCCCCTTGATGCTCTTCAGGTCTACCGATCCCGACAGCGTCTCCACTGATACGCTCCCTGCTGCATCGGTCACCTCGACACTGCCACTGAGCGTTTCGACGTTCGCCTTGCCCCTCACGCCGCTGATCGTGACACGGGCAGAAAACCCTTCGAGAACAATGCCCGTGCCGAAGGGAACGGAGATGTCGAGGTCAGCCCGCCCGCCGCGGGGACCTTCCGGATTGGTGTCGAGTGTCACGCTTGTCGGACGTGATCTGAGCCTGAGTTGACCCTTCTCCACAACTCCACGAACGCGAACGGAGGAACCCGACGTTCCGACGATGTTCACCCTGCCTGCAAAAACGGACACTCGCAATGTGCCGCCATTCGCCAGGGCGACCGTCGTATCCACGCGCTGGGATGCCGTGTAGTCCTGCGACGACGACGGTGCAGGTGTTGCCGAGATTACGGCGCAAGCTAGAACGGCCAACGAAATTATCTTCACTTTTATTCTCAGGACCTCGACGGCAGCAGTGCTGCCGTCCTCAGGAGTTCTACCTTCTTTCGCAGTGCGTCATCGACACGCTCGGACAGAAAACCGCTCGCGGGATCGCGCAGGAGTGCGGCGCGCGCCTGCTTCACTGCAGCGTCTATCAGAGCGAGATTTTCTTCCACGATCTGAACTGTGGACTTGTCCAGCCCCGCCCGCCGCTCATTGAGCACGGTCTGAAGCCGGAAGATTTCGGGAGCAAGCGCCTGCTCGCTGGCGCTCGTCACCACAAGCGGCGACACCGACGAGGCAAGCTCGCCTCGCCCTGCGCGAGTTTCTATTCCAGCGGCCGACGTCGTCGCACGAACACCAGGCAGACTTTCCGAAACCCCGGCAGGGGCCTCAGTTGCCACCCGATTCGTCTCCGCAAAGCCGCCTTCCGCCTGCGAGCTCGCAGGCGCAGTTCGCGGCACCTCTCTCGCGTTCCCTCCACGCGCCGCCACGTACGTGATGCTGGAGGAGACGACAATCAGTGCAGCCGCAGCGAGTCCGAGACTTCTGCGCGAATATCCTGCGCCCTGATTCCTGTTGATCGGCACAACCACTGAGAGAATTTCCGCCTGTATTGCGGGCCAGAGATCATGCTCCGGAACAAGCTCCGGCAGAGATCGGGCAGCACTGGTGATCTCACCGATGTCGGCAACAAGACTGCGACAGCGGATGCAACGAGCGAGGTGCTTGTCGAGCAATCCACGTTCACCCGCATCCAATTCGCCTTCCATATAGGAAGGGAGCAGTTCATCCAGGTTCGTGCATTCGAAGTCATGTTCCGTCATCGTGACAATGCCTCCCTCAAAAGGAGCCTGGCTCGATGAAGCTGAGCCTTGCTTCCGCCTGCTGTAATTCCGCACATCTCGCCAATTTCCTCATGCTTGTAACCTTCGACGTCATGCAGGACAAAGACCTGCCTTGCTCCGGGAGGCAGCGTACGCAACGCCGCCGTTATGTCCATGCTGTCTCCGTAACCCGGCGTTACTGATGCTCGCTGCAGCGGCGTATCACCATCCTCCGCATCGTCTGTGACGAGCCGCTTCCTGTCTCTCGCTTCGCTCTTCCTGTCGGTCAATACAATGTTCACGGCAACCTTGTGTATCCATGTAGAGAACCGTGCGTCGCCCCTGAACTGCGGCAGTTTTTCCCATGCTCTCACGAACACATCCTGAGTGAGTTCCTCCCCGCGAACCCGGCTTCCGCACATTCGGGTGCAGATCGAGTAAACCCGGTTCACATGCGTTCGATACAGTCGCTCGAACGCTACTCGATCCCCCGCCGCCGCCTTTCGGACGTCAGCCAGATCGTCCGGGACAGAAGCCGTCGTGTTCACGACCGAACCTGGCGCGTGACTTTCGTCACGCAACGCCCTGATAGTCAGATATCTGAACCGTGCAGATGGTTTGAACCGCTATCTGCGGCGAATGGTCAATGGACCATTCGTGGTCGACGCGCGAATCGTTGCACCACCCGATCCCAGCACCGTCGAAATGTCGCGAGTGATTCTTCCCACCACTGTAATCGGGAACCCCAGATTGACCGGCCCGTTAGTCGTGCCAGCCTCAAGCCGCGCGTTGTATCCGTCAGGCACGGCCATCGTGAGAGGTCCATTCGTTGTGCGGGCATCGATGCCGGCACCATCCCACCGGGTGCCGGAAAGAGATATGGACAGAGGGCCGTTCGTAGTGCGTGCGCGGACCGACCCGCCAACGTCGCGCAGCGACATCGGCCCGTTTGAAGTAATCAGGTTCATGTCGCTCACCACCTGCTCCACTGACACCGGCCCGTTGCGCGTTTCAACCCGAATGTCGCTGCGCCGGGGAACCATTACCTGAAGTGAAGCTGACCATTGCTGGTCATCGTCGCTGCGCGGGCCCTCTACTCTCACATTGGCACCGCTTACAACGGTTCGAACCTTTGAAGCGAGAGCGCGCGCTTCGGGTTGGGTCCGGCCTGTTGCACGCACCATTGTTCGTACAATCAGGCTGTCCTTCTCCCATCCGGTTACCCTCACTCCGCCATTTCGCAGCCCTTCCATGGAGATCGGCCCGCGCGGCGCTGCAGCCCGAACCTCCCGCACCTCGCAGAACGATTCCCGGTGGCCCCGCGAGCCATCTCTGTTGTTCCGGCAGTCCTCCAGCCAGTTATCCCGGCTCTGCTGGGCGGCTGCGCGCCCGGGCGGGATGAGCACTGCTACGACTACCAGACACTTGAGGAGCGAAATCGGGTTCAGCATGAGTTGGCTTGGTTGAAGTTGGTTGATCAGACAACCCTACCAATGCGAACGTTTGAAGACCCGCGAAAGTTCTGGAGAGTTTTTGTCGCAGCCTACTGGTTCGGCGTGAATTCGAATGTCGCCAGGTAATCGCGCACCGGAATGGTGCGGGTCGACACTGGTACCGGCTCGATCGCGACTATCCTAACCCGGTAACCGGCGTAGGAAGCATTCCGGGGTTCGACCCCGGTGTTTACCTGAACCTCCGTAGCCCCTCCGGAAGCGCCGGACCACCGCAATCGCAACTTCGCATTCCCCGCCCAGACGCACTGAACATCCTTCGGACACCGGGAATCTTCGGAAACGCCGGCAAAAAGCATAACTACAGTAGTGCCCCGAACCCGAGCCTCCTGACCCACGCCCAGCTTAAACTCTCGGCCAGCCTCCACCTGGACCGCAGGCAATGGTTTCAACTGCTCATCAGATTGTGGTGCCGTCACGCACCCTGACGCCACCGAAACCATCGCCGCCACAGCAACAGCAAGACGCCTGAACACTCACCCTCCATGGCTAGTAAGGGACTCTAACGGGAAATCTAGGCGCTCGCCCGAGGCGGGGTATGGGCACTGATCGCCCCAACCCCATGTTGCCTACGGCCGATCCAATCGTTTCCAGAGAGCACGAATACCGGACGGCACCAATCACACAACACTCGCTATCAGAAGTTCTGCGTGAACCCTGGGCGTCCCACATTGTCGGGGAAAGCCCGGCTTTCCGCGAAGTAATTGCCAGGTCGCACCAGTTCGCGGCCAGCCCGGGCATGACAGTCCTGCTGATCGGCGAGACGGGTACCGGCAAGGAACTCCTCGCGCGCGGCATTCACGCTGTGAGTCCGCGAACCGCAGACCCATTCCTCGCAATCAACTGCGCGGCCATTCCCGAGACCCTGCTTGAGACGGAACTCTTCGGCCAGGAAGCGGGTTCGTTCCCCGACGCGCGCACACTGAAGCGCGGCCTCTTCGAGGTAGCCGGCACGGGTACGCTCTTTCTCGGGGAAGTCGGAGATTTGCCTCTCAGCCTTCAGGCAAAACTCCTATCGGTCGTGGAGGGCAGAACGTTTCGCCGCGTTGGCGGCTCAACCGAGCTCGAGTTGCGCGCGCGAATCGTCGCAGGAGCCAGCACGCGTCTCGAACCAGCGGTCGACGCCGGACTCTTCAGGGACGATTTCTTCTGCCGATTGAACGCCGCGCAAATCGAGCTGCCGCCGCTGCGGGCGCGCGATGGAGACATCGGGCTCCTCGCGCGTTATTTCGTGCAGCGTCACTCGGATTCCGAAGGACTCAACTTTCGCCTCTCAGAAGATTCCCTCGCTTTTCTGGAAAGCCACGAATGGCCCGGCAACATATGGGAGCTCAGGAATGTCATTGAGCGGGCCTTTATTCGGACCCATGGATCCACTATCGAGCCGCGACATCTGTCGTTGCAGCGTCGGTCACTCGTTCCAACGTTTGCTCCGCTCACGGGGATCAATATTCACATCCCGCCTGAAGGCAAATCACTCGAGATCGTCACGCATGAGGTGATCCAGGCTACGGTCGGCATCACATGTGGGAACATGAGCGCTGCCGCCCGTCTCCTCGGCATCTCGCGCCCGACACTCGCCCGCAAGCTTCGTGAGAACGGTCTCGTGAGGAGGACAATCCTGACGTCCGCCTGAGGTCACCGAACTATCGACTGGTGAGCACCGAGCGCACTTTCGCGACTGTCTGCCTGACCCCTGAGAGGTCATCCGCCGTCACGGTGATGTGACCTAGTTTTCTCCGCGGTGCGGGAGTCTTGCCATACATGTGCACGTGTACATTCTCCACTTCCGCCAGTTTTGCGAGGTCGGGCTGTCGCCCGATCACGTTCACCATTCCCGCAGCGCCACCCATTTCGGTTGAGCCGAGCGGCATTCCAGATATCGCGCGCAGATGGTTCTCGAACTGGCTGGTATCTGCGCCTTCGATTGTCCAGTGACCGGTGTTGTGAACGCGCGGCGCCATTTCGTTTGCGGTCAGCCCATCATCGGTTTCGAAGAATTCAATTGCCAGCACACCCGCATAGTCGAGATCGCTCAAAACTCGACGTGCATAATCCTCGGCCGCATCCCTGATCTCGTCCCTGACGCCTGGAGCCGGCGCGAGCGAGAATCGAAGAATCCCTTCGCTGTGATGATTCTCAACGAGTGGATAAAACGCTACCGCGCCCGTGGTAGATCTCACGGCAATGATGGACAGCTCCCTCTTGAACTGCACAAAGGCTTCAACGATTGACGGTGCACCGCGCGCCTTGAGCCAGGCGGTAGCTATATCGTCAGGCCGCTCGATGACTGACTGCCCCTTTCCGTCATAGCCGAGGGTGCGAGACTTGAGCACTGCCGGGAATCCGATATGAGCGAGTGCTTCTCTTACTTCCGTCATGCTTTCGACTACGGCATAAGGAGCGGTGGGAATCTTCAGCCGCTCGAAGCATTCCTTCTCGCGAGCGCGGTCCTGCGTTACTTCCAGCGCGCGGGGAGGCGGGAGCATTGCAACTCGTTCCGCTATCGATCTTACAGAAGCTGATGGAATACTCTCGAACTCATAAGTCGCTACGTCGAGCCCTTCGGCAAAATGAGCAAGCGCTTCGTCGTTCTCGTAGTCGGCTACGATCATCTCCGACGTTCTCCCGGCCGGGGCGTTCGCATCAGGGGATAGAAACCTGAATTGGAAGCCGAGCTTCTTCCCTGCCTGCGCAAGCATCTGGCCGAGCTGGCCGGCCCCCAACACCCCTACGATCAAGCTTCGGCCGCGGGGTCGGGTTGATCGAGAACCGTTTGTGTCTGTGTCTGTCTAAACAACTCGAGCGCATGACGCACGTCAGGGTCGGCTGTCGCAATTATTGCTGCAGCAAGGAGCGCGGCATTGATGGCCCCGGCTTTACCTATGGCCAGCGTACCGACCGGCACGCCGGCGGGCATTTGTACGATCGAAAGCAGGGAGTCTATTCCCTTCAGTGCTTTCGATTCGACGGGCACACCGAGGACAGGCAAAATCGTTTTTGCTGAGACCATTCCCGGCAGATGTGCTGCGCCACCAGCTCCGGCGATGATCACTCGCAGTCCGCGCGATCGTGCTGTTGATGCGTAATCGAACAGGAGGTCCGGTGTACGATGTGCCGAGACCACCTTTGTCTCGTTCGGTACGCCGAGCGCGGTCAGCGTTTCCACGGCGTGCCGCATCGTTTCCCAGTCGGATTTCGAACCCATGATCACGCCGACGAGCGGAGTGTCGTTCACGAAGGTGCGACCTCTTCGGCGAGAAGTGGCGAGTCGAGATCGAGCACGAGCTGGCTGATGCGGAAGAAGCTGCGCCGGTGGTGCGGAGTGATGCCGTTGGAATCGAGACCGCGGATGTGTGCGCGTGTTGTGTATCCGACGTTTCGCTCCCACGTATATGCGGGATATCGGAGAGCGAGCCGTGCCATAAGCCGGTCACGCGTCACTTTTGCCAGGATAGATGCGCAGGCGATGGAAAAGCAACGTGCGTCTCCGTGAACAATCGCAGTATGAGGCACGTTCAGCGTGCGCATTGCCTTGCCATCGATGATGACATGATCTGGTTGTACCGAGAGTCTTCCGAGCGCCCGCTTCATGGCGAGGACACTCGCCTGATAGATGTTGAGACGCTCGATCTCGTGGACTGAAGCGGCGCCGATTGCCCATGCAACCGCGCGTTCTTCAATGCGACTGACGAGTCTTTCGCGCTCCTGAGCGGTCAGGGCCTTTGAGTCGTCCACGCCTCGTATTGCGCGCATGTCTGGGGGCATGATCACGGCGCACGCGACGACCGGGCCGGCAATGGGACCGCGGCCAACTTCATCCACGCCGGCGAGCAGCGGGCCGCGCTCGCGACGAAGGTCGCGCTCGATCTGCGTCCACCGCTTAACGCGAAAAAGGGCGCGACCTTTAGCGGGCTGGCTCATGGAGCCGTCGCTGGTCGCGCCCTTCTTTTCCCGAGACTGCAAGCTCTCCGCCTGATGCTGGCGGTCAGCGGACGAACTGGATTTACGCTCCGGCGCCCGGAACCTGGACACGCACCTTTCTTTCCTTGATGCGAGTTGCCTTGCCGGTCAGATGACGGAGATAGTAAAGCTTTGCGCGACGGACCCGGCCACGACGAACGACCGCAACGGTGGCGATCATGGGGCTGTGGATGGGGAAGATACGCTCGACGCCAATGCCGCTGGAAATCTTGCGGACTGTGAACGTCTCGCTGACGCCTGAACCACGGCGGGCGATGCAGACGCCTTCAAACGCCTGGAGGCGCTCCTTGTCTCCTTCCTTCACGCGTACGTTTACACGAACTGTGTCACCTGCGCGGAATGGCGGCATGTCGCTGCGGAGCCACTCTTTCTGGGTTTCGATAAATGGATGCATATATAACTCTTGGCCGAAGTGTTAGGCCGGCGGGATGGGTCAAAAACAGAATAGACTCTCAAATTAACCCCGCAGAGTGGCGAATGCCAGACCTCCTCCAACTGCGGACTGAGGGCGGTACTACGGACTCCTGACGTACTGCGGACTACGGACTCCTGACGTACTGCGGACTACGGGATGCGGACGTTACTGCACTACGGACTGCTGACGTACTGCGGACTACGGGATGCGGACTTTGCTGCACTGCGGGCTACGGAATGCGGACATTGGCATGGCAGCCACGAGCCGCCAACCCCCGCTATCAGCTATCAGCCACGAGCGCCCTGCGCTCAGCCGCTAAATCAACCGCCCTGCTAGGTTTATCCGTCAATGACAAGCCGAAATCTCACCTGCCGGTGCGGCAGCCCCCTCCCAGCCAGCCAAGCCGCCCACGGAGCAGAAGTTAAGTGCCCCGCATGCGGCAGAATCTCCCGGATTCGACGCGTGAAACGCGAAGACTCGCGGCAGCGAGCAAGGGATCGCGGTCAGAAGAAAGACTTTCTCACCAGCGCGGCCGCAGCTCTCTCGAACATCGGTCCAAACCTGAGACAGCGCTCCTACAGAAAAGCCGACGCGAGAAAGACTTTCGGAGCCCCACGACGAACCGCCGTCGAGAAACTTGCCTGGGCATATGTCGCCGCTATCATAGCCGTTGCCGCGCTGATGTGGGGATTCGGCGACGTGTGGTGGCCCGGAACGGTCCTGCTCTTCATGGGCAGGTGGGTCTTCCTCCTGCCATTCGTGGTGCTGATTCCACTCTCACTCTTCTTTGACAGGTCGGCGCTGCTTCCCATCGTGGCGGGCCTGCTGGTAGCGCTGGGGCCGCTAATGGGCGGCCGCATCGGATGGCGCGCGTGGCTCCCCGCCAACGGGCCGACTGTTCGAGTGGTCACCTACAACGCAAACGGTGGAGACCGCACCTCCTTTGACCTCGAGTTTCTCCTGAAAGCGTGGAATGCGGACATCGTGGCGTTCCAGGAATGCAGTGAACTCCTCCGTGCCGCCGTTGGCGCCACCAAGGGATGGCACACTCACACAGTGAGAAATCTCTGCCTGCTGAGCCGGTTGCCAATTCGCGAAGCAAGCGTGATGGACAGATCGACCCTCGAACGCGTGAGCGAGGACAGAATTGCGGTGGGCGGCGCAGGCGACGTCGTCAGATACTCCCTGCAATCCCCATCAGGAATGATCGCCTTCACCAACCTCCACCTGGAGACACCACGAAAAGGATTCGACGGACTGCTAAGTGGCGCCGGCGTCGGAGGCCTCGCGCAGCTCGACGTCAACACCGCGCTGCGCGATCACGAGGCGAACCTCGCACGCCGTCACGTGAACGACAGCCAGTTCCCGATACTCGTTGCCGGCGACTTCAACACACCGGTCGAGAGCCGCATCTTCCATCGTCACTGGAGCAGCCTCAACAACGCCTTTTCGCGGGCCGGGCTTGGATTCGGAACTACGAAGTACAATGGCTGGATCCGCATTCGAATCGATCACGTCCTGACTGACGACTCTTGGAAAGTGGTCAGCGTGAAAACCGCATTCGATGCCGGCTCGGATCACCGCCCGCTGATCGTCGACCTCGTCCGCGTCAAGCGCTGATCAAATCTCGCCGCGCTTCCTGGTAAGTTCCTCACCCTGCTCCTTTCGCCAGCGGGCAATTCGCGCATGATCGCCTGACAACAGAGTCTCCGGCACCTTGTAGCCCCTGAACTCGGGCGGTCGCGTATAGCTCGGCGCACTTATTCCGCGGTCAAAGAACGAGTCGCTTCGCGCGCTGTCGAGATCGGACATCGCGCCCGGAATCAAACGCACCGTAGCGTCCACAATCGCAAGCGCCGCCGCCTCGCCGCCGCTCAGCACAAAATCACCGAGAGAGATCTCCTCAGTCGCCAGGTGATCGGCAACGCGCTGATCTACGTCCTTGTAATGCCCGCACAGCAGCGTCAGCTCGCTTCCTTCCGAAAACCGCACCGCGTCCGCATGCGAAAACAGCTTTCCCCTCGGCGACAACAACACTATAGGCGCTGTCACCTCGAGCGATTCGACTGCCTCGAAGAACGGACCGGGCTTCATCACCATGCCTGCACCCCCGCCGTACGGCGCATCGTCCACAGTACGGTGTTTGTCATGAGTGAACTCACGCAGGTCCACGATGTTGTACTCCACACCTCCTGATGCGCGCGCACGCTCCGGAATACTGAGACCAAGCGGACCGGCAAAAAACTCGGGGAAGATCGTCACGACGTTGATGCGAAGCGGGGTCACTCGAACATTCCCGAGTCGTCTCTCACGAAAATCACCCGCGCGTCAGAATCGGTTCGCTCCACGATCTCTGGACGATAGGGAACGAGTACACTTCCCTTCACTGTCTTTACATCGAGAGTGAGCCCTTGCGGCAGTTCGTAATAGGCCGTGACTTCTCCGATCGTCTCGCCGCCGAGCTGGACCTGCATACCTAGAAGTTCGTGCAGGTAAACTTCATCTTCGCCCGGCGGTTCAAGTTCGTCGAATGGCGAGAACACGTACCGGCCGCGTAGAAGCTCCGCCGCATTTCTATCTGGAATCTCGGTGAACTTCACCATTACCCCGCCCTTGAACGGGCGCGAAGCGCCAACGGTCAGTGTGCGATCGTCAGTGGTTTTTCCTGAAGCGTCACCTACAAAAACACGACGGCCGGACGCGAATACCGCGTCCGGCGCATCTGTCAGCGGCTCGATTACTACTTCGCCGCGGATTCCCTGTGCATTGCGGATCAGGCCTACGATCGCCAATGCATCAGCAGCCATTACGCCTCTGCGCTTTCCGCCGATGCGTCGGACTCGAGCGCTGCCTCTTCTTCGGCAGTGCGCTCGGGGAGCGGCACCGCCGCCGCCTTGAGCTCAATTCCGAGGCGCTGTTCGTGACGACGCTTCAGAACGCCAGCCCGGCGAAGCAACGAGCGAACCGTATCACTCGGCTGCGCTCCAACGCTCAGCCAGTAGTTGGCGCGCTCTTCGTTGACATTGAGATTGCCTTCGACCTGACGCGGAGCGTACTGGCCAATGATCTCGATAAACTTTCCATCCCGCGGGCTCTGCGAATCGGCCACGACGATACGGTAAACTGGTGCCTTTTTCCGCCCAACACGGCGGAGACGAATTCTTACCATCTGTACTGCTCCCGTTCAAAGGTCTCGTGCTTCTCCGGGCTCATCGCTCAACCGGTGTTTCCGGCAAGCACCCGATCCTGCATGCGGTTTTGCGCTGATTACCGCATTCCAAACATACCAGGCATTGGCGGCATTCCAACCCGTCCGCCACCACCCTGGGCCATTTTCTTCATCATCTTCTGCATTTCGCGGAACTGCTCCAGCAGCCGGTTCACGTCGCTGATGGTCCTTCCTGAACCCTTTGCGATACGCGCCCGCCTGGAACCATTGATCAAAGAAGGATCCTTTCGCTCTGCCGGAGTCATCGAGAGGATGATGGCCTCGACGTGCCGCATGCGCTTGGGGTCCATCTTTGCCGCCTTCAGCGCCTTGGTGTTGACACCTGGCAGCATCTTCAGCACGCCTTCGAGCGGACCCATCTTTTCGATCTGGCGAAGCGAGTTGAGGAAATCGGAGAGATCCATTCCCTCCTTCTTCACTTTCTTCTGGAGCCGCCTTGCTTCGGTTTCGTCGAATGCCGCCTGGGCCTTTTCCACGAGGGAGACGACATCGCCCATCTGTAGAATGCGGCCAGCCATGCGCTCCGGATGAAACTCCTCCAGCGCATCGGTTTTTTCTCCGACACCGATGTACTTGATCGGCTTTTTCAGAACTCCGTAGATCGACAGTGCAGCACCGCCGCGCGCGTCTCCATCCATCTTGGTGAGAATCACGCCGGTTACGCCCAATGCATTGTCGAACCCCTGCGCAATCTTCACGGCTTCCTGGCCGGTCATACCGTCAGCAACGAAAAGAATTTCGGTTGGCTTGAGCGCGTCCTTGAGATGGCGAAGCTCGTCCATCATTTCTTCGTCAATCTGGAGCCGGCCAGCCGTATCGATGATGACAACGCGATCCCTGTCGCGCTTTGCCTGCTCAACGCCGGCCTTGGCGATTTTCACGACGTCCTGCGTGCTGCGGTCAGCATAGACGGGAACATCGAGTTGCTTGCCGAGTGTCTCGAGCTGGTCGATGGCGGCGGGGCGGTAGACGTCGGCGGCAACGAGTCGCACAGGCCGACCCTCGCCTTTGAGCTTTAGGGCGAGCTTTGCAGCAGTGGTGGTTTTACCTGAACCCTGAAGTCCGACCATCATGACGATTGTCGGCGGGACCGAGCTGAGCTTGAGGCCTTCGCGGCGCTCGCCAAGCATGTTGGCGAGTTCCTCGTGCACGATTTTGATGAGCTGCTGGGCAGGCGAGACGGTGGACAGCGAACTGACCGTGACCGCCTTCTTTTCTACGCGTTCGAGGAACTCGCGTGTGAGCTGGAAATTGACGTCCGCCTCGAGGAGGACGCGACGCACCTCGCGGAGCCCTTCCTTGATATCTGATTCAGAAAGGGTTCCGCGCCCGCGCAGGCGGGCAAACGTGGCTTCCAGCTTTTCGCTTAGGTCTTCGAACATAGCCTTGAAATTTAACCTTCCGGTCCCCCTCCAAACAACACTTTCCCCTAAGGTGGCAGGCCGGTGAGCTGAGCGCATTCTCAGCTGACCCGTCAACTCGCTCGTGGCCGACGGCTGACAAAGCTGGCCACTGGTGCCTGTGTAGTTTTTCAGTTGTGAAGTAGCGGGAAGCCGTGAGCTGGAAGGCGGGATGCAAGAAAGCTGTGAGCTGGGAGCTGAGTGATGAGAGCTGGCCCCCAGATCGACAGGAGCGAAGGAAAGGGCCAAACTCCCCGCTTCGCTGGCTCCAGCCATTGACGCACCGTACCTTCCGGGTCATGGCATTTACCCCGGAGTTACAGTTGTTTCAAGGATTGGCCGAACTGACGACCCTGAACGATGAACTCGAATAATGCATAAGGGGCTCGAAACAGCCCTGCTTTCGACCTACCGGCTAGATCGTGAACTCGGCCGTGGCGGCATGGCTACTGTGTACCTCGCGACAGACCTCCGGCACGAGCGGCGCGTCGCACTCAAGGTCCTTCATCCCGAACTCAGCTCCGCGCTGGGGCCTGACAGGTTTCTGAGAGAGATCAAGCTCGTCGCGCGGTTGAATCACCCGCACATTGTGCCGCTGTTCGACTCGGGCGAAGCCGCCGGGTACCTCTACTACGTGATGCCCGTCGTGGAAGGAGAGACACTTCGCGACAGGCTTCTGCGCGAAGGCCAGATCGCTGTCGAAGACTCCCTGATGATAGTTCGCGGCATTGCGTCAGCGCTCGACTACGCGCACCGGCAGGACATCGTCCACCGCGACATCAAGCCCGAGAACGTGATGCTCCAGGACGGCGAAGCACTGGTCATGGACTTTGGAATTGCCAAGGCATTGAGTGCCGCTACCACTGACACGCTGACTCAGACCGGCATGATGGTGGGAACGCCTGCGTATGTGAGCCCCGAACAGGCAGCAGGTGACGCCGTGATCGACGGCCGGAGCGACCAGTACAGTCTTGCCTGCGTTCTCTACGAAATGGTTTCCGGCAGAAAACCATTCCTGGGCGCAACCGCGCAGGCAGTACTCAGCAAGCGCTTCAGCGACCCTGTGCCATCGCTGCGGTCAGTTCATGCCGCCACAACCGATCAGGTGGAAACCGCAGTGCATCGCGCCCTCTCCAAAGACTCCGCCGCGCGCTTTAACACGACGATGGAGTTTGCCAAGGCGCTGTTTGCCACCAACATCTCAACTCCCGACGGAAGTGGCGCTTACGGCAGCAGTTCGAGCGGCGGCAAATCCATCGCCGTGATGCCGTTCACGAATATGAGCTCCGATCCCGAAGGCGACTTCTTTGCGGACGGAATCGCCGACGAAATCATCACTGCGCTGTCCAAGATCGACGCACTCAAGGTTTCATCGCGCACATCGTCGTTCAGCTTCAAGGGCAAGAACGACGATATCCGGGAAATCGGCCGGCGCCTCCAGGTGGGGACAATTCTCGAAGGAAGCGTGCGCAAGGCAGGCAAGCGTCTCCGGCTTACCGCGCAGCTCGTCAACGCGGAAAACAACGAGCAGCTGTGGGCGGAACGCTATGACCGCGAGCTCGAGGACGTGTTCGAAATTCAGGACGAGATCGCCCAGAGCATCGTCGCCGCTCTTCGCGTTGTGCTGAGTGACGACGAGAAGCGCGCGATCGAACAAGTTCATACTCCGAACGTCGAAGCGTACGGATTTTATCTTCGCGGCCGCCAGTACTTTCACCAGCATCGCAGGAAGAGCCACGAGTACGCTCGGCAGATGTTCGAACGCGCCATCGAGCTGGATCCGGAATACGCGCTGGCCCACTCGGGCGCCGCAGACTGCTGTTCGTTTCTATACCAGTACTTCGATGCATCGCCCGCAAATCTCAAGCGCGCCGATGCCGCAAGCATGCGCGCGCTGGAACTCGCGCCTGGACTCGCGGAAGCTCACGCATCACGCGGACTCGCTGTTTCGCTGAGCGAGCGCTTCGAAGAAGCAGATCGCGAGTTCGAGATGGCCATGCATCTCGATCCGAAATCGTTTGAGGCCGCCTACTTTTATGCGCGGTCGTGCGTTGCACAGGGGCGAAACGAGGACGCAGCCAGGTGGTTTGAACGCGCAATTTCAGTCAGACCGGATGACTACGCATCGCTCGCGCTCCTCGCAACGACCTACGGCGCACTCGGGGAAGCGGAGAAGTCCATACAGACCTCCCGCAGGGCGTACGACACCGCGAGGAAGCACCTGGAGCTGACGCCCGATGACCCGCGCGCGCTGTACATGGGCGCCATGTCCCTGACGGCACTCGGCGAATCTGACAAGGCGAGAGAGTGGAACCGCCGCGCGCTGGCCATGGACCCTGACGACCCATCGGTGCTGTACAACATCGCGTGCGCCTTCTCCATGGAAGATCAGGCCACAGAAGCGCTCGAGGCGTTGAGCAAGGCCCTCGACAACGGGTTCGGACACTGGAAATGGATCGAGCATGACCCGGATCTGGAATCCCTGCGCGACAATCCTGGTTTTATCGAACTGCTGAAGCGAAAACCGGAAAACGGCGCGGCCTAGCGGTCATCGCGAATCGTTCGATAGCCGTGTCCGCCGGTCCGCCGTAATTTTGAGACATGCCGAAGGCAAAGCGTAAGGACGACATACTCAAGTCGGAAATCCCGCCGGCGCTGCCCTTGATGGCGCTGCGTTCGACGATCGTCTACCCGCTCGGCACCATCGCGGTGCAGATGGGCGCGCCCGAAAACCTGGCGTTGCTGAGCGACAATCCTGGTGCGGGTCTCATCGTTGCGCTCGTTGTGGCGACAAAGGACCACGATGAACTTGTCGACCTGGACACCTTCGTTGGGCGCGTGGGTGTGGCAGCCCGCGTCCACGAGCGAATCAATCTTCCCGGTGACACGGTCCAGATCACGCTCCAGGGTCTGCGAAGGATCGTGATCGACAGAATTTCGCAGCGGGAGCCGTATCCCGTCGCGCAGATCAAGCCGGCAGTGGAGACGCCGGCCAGCGAATCCGAAGTCGACGAGCTCGTCACTCGCGTGGTTACCGCCGCGGACACACTCGCTCAGCTCGTGGATCGCATTCCAGATGAAGTGCCCGCAATCCTCAAGATGAACATCTCGGATCCCGGCCGGTTCGCAGATCTCGCCGCCACCAATATGAATTTCAAGATCTCGGACAAAGACGAGATAGTTCAGCGGCTGGATATCGGACACCGTCTGCGGTTTCTGCTAACCCGGCTCGAGCGCGAAGTTGCGCGCGCCCATGTGGTCGAGGATGTGAAGCGGCAGACCGAAATCAAGATCGAGCAGCACCAGCGCGAGTTCTATCTCCGCCAGCAGCTGCGCGCAATTCAGGCGGAGCTCGGTGAAGTCGATCCGGGAGAGAAGGAGGCGGTAGAAACGCTTCGCAGGATTGAAGAGGCAAAGATGTCGGAGCGGGCCACGCAGGAAGCACGGCGCGAAACGGAGAGACTCCGGCAACTCTCGCCCGCATCGAGCGAGTATCAGCTGATCCGCACCTATCTCGATTGGCTGCTTTCTCTGCCGTGGGTGAAAATGTCAGGAAAATCTGACATCGATCTCAAGACAGTCGAGACATCGCTGGATGATCGCCACTACGGCCTGAACGAAGCGAAGGACCGCATCGTCGAATTTCTCGCCGTGCGCAAGCTGCGGGGAAATAATCCGCACGGCCCTGTTCTCTGCTTTGCCGGTCCGCCCGGAACGGGGAAGACATCGCTCGGAGAGGCCATCGCGACAGCCATCGGGCGAGAGTTCTACAGGATATCGGTCGGTGGTGTACGAGATGAGGCGGAGATCAGGGGCCACCGGCGCACCTACGTTGGAGCGCTGCCGGGCCTACTCATCCAGGCGCTCCGTCGCGTACAGGTGAAAGATCCCGTCATCATGATCGACGAGATCGACAAGATGAGCGGAGGGGGCGCGTCAGGAGATCCCACTGCCGCCATGCTCGAGGTGCTCGACCCGTCTCAAAACCAGAGCTTCGTCGACCATTACCTGAATATCCCGTTCGATCTGTCACAGGTGCTTTTCATTTGCACCGCCAACAACGTTTTCGACATCCCGGCACCACTCCGGGACCGTATGGAAATCATCCGGATCTCCGGCTACACGGTTGAGGAAAAGGTAGAGATCGCGTGGCGCTACATCATCCCGCGCCTGCTCGAGGAACACGGCATTACCGACAAGGACCTTCAGTTCACTGACGAAGTTCTCAGCTTCATTTCCAGCAGATATTCCCGCGAGGCGGGACTGCGCAACTTCGAGCGCGACCTCGCATCGCTCATGCGGCGGCGCGCGCGCCGCAAGGCAGACGGAGAGGAAGGCGCATGGATCGTCGATAACGAACGTGTCATCGAGGTGCTCGGTAATCCGCGATACACGCCGGAGTCTGCTGAGCAGGAACCGGAGATAGGTGTGGTAACCGGACTGGCGTGGACATCGCTGGGCGGCGACCTGATGCTTATCGAAGCACTCCGGATGCCTGGTACCGGGAAGATGACGGTAACCGGCCAGCTCGGGAGCGTCATGCGCGAGTCCGTGGACGCCGCCTACTCTTACGTTCGATCGCGCGCAGACGTGCTCGGCATCCCGCGACAGGAACTCCGAGAAACTGATCTCCACGTTCATTTCCCGGCGGGCGCGATTCCGAAAGACGGACCCAGTGCCGGAGCCGCAATCACTCTTGCGATAGCAAGCGTTCTCAGCGGCCGGCCAATTCGCCGCGACTCAGCCATAACCGGCGAAGTCACGTTGCGCGGCAGAGTGCTGGAGATCGGCGGAGTGAAGGAGAAAGTGCTTGCCGCTTACAGGGCTGGGCTGCGCCAGGTCATCATGCCCGCCGCCAACGATAAGGATCTGCGCGATATCCCCGATGAAGTTCGCAAGCACATGGCCTTCACTTTCGTTTCGACGATGGACGAAGTCTTGCACATCATGCTGATGCAGAGTGCCACTCCGGAACTTGCCGACGCAGTTCAGCCAAGGCCGGCGGCACGCAGCAGGAAGACTTCACCCAAGCGCCAGGAACGCAGTGAGGAAAAGGTCATCACGAAGGACCAGGCCATAAGTGCAACTCGGCAGTAACAACGTCTGGCTCGACTTCACCGTAAATGTCGTAAGCGGCATGCTCGCCGGCGGGGTTACCAACACCATCGCCGTCTGGATGTTGTTCAATCCCAAGCAGAAGCGTTTCGGTATTCAGGGAGCGATCCCCAAGAACCAGGCGCGCCTGGCTAAGAGCCTGGGAAAGACGGTCGGCGAGCGCCTTGTTACGCCCGGAGATCTCCAGCAGGAGCTCGGCCGGCAGGACCTGCGCGACGCTTTCGAAGTGAAGCTCGCCGAAGTGGTGGACGGTATCATCGCATCGAAGGAGCCGCTGATAGACAAGGTTCCACCGGCGGTGGTCACCGCGCTCGAAGGCGCGATGGGTTCATACCTGCCCGCCGCAATGGGAAAGATGGGCACCTTTCTCGGACAGCCGGGAACGAGAGTAAAGCTCCGTGGAGCGCTCCACAGCCTCTTCAACAAATTTGTCGAAGACCTCAAGTTTCACGAGAAGGTTCTGGCGAAGCTGATGATGTCAGAGCGGAAATTCGAGGCCGCTCTGGACGCAATCGAAACCGACGGTGTGGACCAGCTCGCGCTGCTTCTCGATGAGCCGGTAGTGCGGGAAGAGATCACCCGCACGATTCACGACGCGCTGCTTGCCTACCTCCAGAAGCCAATCGCCGAGATAATCGGGGACATCGCCTCGACAGACGATCCCGAGGCGGGTAGAAAACTCGCGCGTGCTACGGCGCCCGTCGTGTGGGAATGGATTCACGCGCAGCTTCCCTCGCTCGTTCAACGGCTGGACGTGCAGGCGATGGTTGAGCGCAAGATCATGACCTTCAGCGTGGAGCGCGTCGAAGATCTGCTGCGTTCGGTCATCGACAGGGAGCTGAAGCTCATCATCGGTGCCGGCTACGTGCTGGGATCGTTCGTCGGCGTGCTGACCTTTTTTGCGTCGCGCCTGATGGGCCTCTAGGAACTACTGCTGCAGCTTGACCTGCGCGATGTCCATCACCGAAGCACCGGTGGCCGCGGGAGAATCCACGTAAAGCACAACCGGACGACCTGCGACCTCGGCGGTGGTAATCTGGATTGCGCGGCCCGGTACGTTGTAGCTCCGCGTCACTGAACCTGCTGGCGCGTCGGATACGGCATTGAAGCGCTTCTTCATCACCTTGCCCATGAGGTCGAAGAACTCCGAAGCGTGTGCCTGAGAGTCCCAGACCGTCGCCCACGCGATTCCCTGCCCGCCCGGAGAATTGAAAACAACGTACCTGTCGCCGTCCCATCCGGTGGCGCCATGAACCGCTTCGTTCTGATCTTTCAGGTGCTGAAACAAAAACAGCCGCACTTCGAATTCACCGAACGTGTTCTCGTAAACGCTGGTCGCGCCCCGGAGCGGCGGAAGCGTTACTGCGGTCGGCATATCGCGCCTTCCAAAGAACGCGCTGGGGTGAAGTATCTGCTCGGTCGAAACCGGCATGTCGTCGTAAATGGACTTGCCCGGGTTTCGTTCCTTGAAGTTGCGGATGAACTCCGCTCCGCTGAGGTACGGGAAGATGAGCGTTTCCTGAATCACGGTAGGTGCGCCCGAAAATACCGGCATCGAGCCCTGCTCGTCGCGAATCATGTCACGCACTCTGTCCCACCCACCCGGCATGTTCATCGCGACATTGCTTCCGCCCAGCATCGCCGACACCTGCTCGTAGACTGCCTGGCCTTCAAACACCGCCTGCGCAGCAGACTGGCGATCATTCTGCCCCTCGGTCTTCTGCGTGGAATCGAGACTGATGTATTGGTCCTGAAGTGCGTGAACGAGCTCGTGCGTGATGGTGATGCCGACGGCCTCCTTCGGAGCGTCGTTCACGATGTACAGAACCTTGGTGCGCGGATCGTAGTATCCGACGATCTGCTCTTCGAGCAGGTCGATCAGAAACTTCTTCAGATTGAGAGTGTCAGGCAGCATGCCGAGCCGCTTGTATGCGGTCGAGATGCCCTCCATTTCCCGGGCAGCGAGCGGGTCAGTGATCTGGCGGGTGACAAACTCGCGCACCTGCGCCTTGGAGCGCGACTCGACTCTCGGGCTCGTCTTGAATTTCAGCCCCACGGCCTTCTCGATTGCCGGGACGGCTTCGCTGACCTGCCTGCCGTATGGACCTGTGTAAGAGTCGGCCTTCTTGTCAGTGCATGATGACAGCGGAACCAGGGCAATCATCGCGGCGGCGGCGAGCGCCCTTGGAGCGCGGCGCAGGCGCGCGCGATTGTGCATCTGTAACTCAGAATGTACAGGCATCAAAGACCCGAGTAGCTCGTATATGCAGAAATTAGGCGATCACCCCAAATCAGGACTATCACAGCGGCAGGCGCAAGAAACACCCCGAACGGTACCATGGGTGGGTCGAACTCGGCTCCTCGCGAACGGGCTCTGAGTGCGGCTATCGGATACACCACACCGAGAAATACGATCGCTCCAATGAGGGCACCTGCGAAAATCGTCAGCAGCGCGCGGTTTGGACCGACAGCGGCTCCGACCATCGCCATGAGAGTTACATCACCGAAACCCATCGCTTCTTTTTTGAGAGAGACTTCTCCAAGCCACCCTGCTATCGCAATTGCTCCAGCTCCAACGCATGCTCCGATAAGCGCATCGTAGGCACCCGCGAAAGGACTCTCGGTATCCAGGAAGAGCGCGATGATCGCCGTTGCGACTACCCACAGCAGGCCGAAGACTGTGAACCCGTCCGGAATGAGGTACTTCTTCAGGTCAGTGAGCGCAATTCCAATGAGGACCGTGACGAACATGGCGACGCGCGCACCGGTGAACGTCAGGCCATAGTGAAGAAATGCCGCGAGCCAGACGACGCCCGTCGCAATCTCAACGAGCGGATACTGAAAAGAGATTCGGGTGCCGCAGCCCCTGCAGCGCCCGCGAAGCGCCAGCCAGCTGAAGATCGGAATGTTCTCGAGCGCTGTTATCTGGTGACCACAACCGGGGCACCGGGAACGCGGACGGACCACCGAGAGCCCCTCGGGCCATCGCGAAATGCACACGTTGAGAAACGAACCGAAAACTGCGCCAACGAAAAAACTGTATGCGCCCCAGACTGACGTCATCGTATCCTGAGTTCGTAGAGGAGAATCCCTGTTGCCACTGCAACATTCAGCGAATCGACCGAAGGCGAAATCGGCAGCGAAACAAGGTGGGCGGAACGCGCCCGCAATGATGACGACAACCCGGCTCCCTCGTTTCCAACTGCCAGTGCCAGCCGGTTCGGACACTCCCTGGAACCGATGGCCTGACCGTGGGCATCAGCACCCCACAGTTCGATCTCCTCGCGTTCCAGAAACTGGAACAATTCCTCCGCCGACGCATGGAGTGCGCAGTGGTGAAAGCTCGCGCCCATGGCTGCCCTGACGACTTTCGCATTCCAGATGTCAACTGTCCCCGGAAGGGCGACGGTACCGTCAACACCCAGCGCCGCCGCCGTGCGCAGTATCGTTCCTGCATTTCCCGGGTCCTGCACGGCGTCGAGCACCAGGAGCCGCAGTGAGTCGCGACCTTCGAATACGGACAGGGAACGAGCCGGGATTTCCGCGATCGCCAGAATTCCCTGCGGCGACTCGGTCTCCGCAGCGCTGCGGAACTCTGCATCACTGACGCTGGTAGTATCTATAGCTTTTGCCGCGATCAACGCCCGAACGGCCGCTCCTCCCGGTGCCTCGCCGGCCGTGGGAGCGGTGAGTATCCCGTGTACGCGAAGGCTCGATCGCAGCAGCTCATCCACAGCGCGGACGCCCTCTGCGACAAACAGCGAATGGCGTTCACGCGACTTCCGCCGTTTCAGGTCCCGGGCAAGGGTCAATGCTCTCAAGCGGTCACGTAGTCAAAGGTGTGGAATGGGACTTGCCTTTTGGGGAAACGGAAAACCTTACCGCTGGAGATAAAAATGAAACGAATCTTTGCGTCAGTGGCGCTTGTCGTATCGATGACGGCCTGTGGAGTCTCCCAGCAGCAGGAGATCCAGATAGGCCAGGATTACTCGCAGCAGATCAATGCTCAGCTCCCGATTATAAGCGATCCGGAGATCAACCGTTACATCAATCTGCTGGGCGACCAGATCGCGACCAAAACCAGCCGGGCCGACCTCCCGTGGCGTTTCTACGTCGTGGATTCCAAAGAGGTGAACGCTTTCGCGGTCCCAGGCGGCTATGTGTACGTGAACCGCGGCCTGATCGAGCGCACCACCAAGATGGACGAACTCGCAGGCGTACTCGGACACGAAATCGGCCATGTGGTTCGCCGCCACAGCATTCAGCAGATGGAAAAAGCGCAGGGCGCCAATGTTGGAATCACATTGGCCTGTATCCTGACCAGCATCTGTAACAGCCAGGCGGCACAGGCCGGAATCAACATTGCCGGCGGCGCCGTGTTTGCGAAGTTCAGCAGGCAGGACGAGCTCGAGGCAGATCAGGAAGCCGTGGTGAACACGGTGAGATCAGGAATCCATCCTGAAGGAATCGTGACGATGTTCCGCAAGCTGATCAACGAGCGCAGCAGCCGCCCGAGCGCAGTCGCAGGGTGGTTTGCAACTCACCCGCTTGAGGAAGATCGAATCGACGCTGCCCAGGCGAGCATCAATTCCATTCCGACAGCCACCCGCTCGAAGCTGAGCACCAATACCACGAACTACAACTCGTTCGTTCGTCGTGTGAAGTCGCTTCCAGCTCCAAGACAGTAGCACCGCAACGCGTTTTTCGCTCCACAGATGCGCCGCGGATATCCGCGGCGCATCTTTCGTTGATGGAAGTTGCACTCACGATTGCAGGATCGGATTCCGGCGGCGGAGCCGGAATCCAGGCAGACCTCAAGACGTTCCAGAGACACGGCGTCTTTGGCACCTCCGCCCTGACAGCCATTACCGCCCAGAACACACTCGGCGTGACCGAATGGATGGCTGTACCCCGCCACCTTGTAGTTGCGCAGATCGAAGCCGTAGCCCGCGATTTGAGTCCAGCTGCCACAAAGTCCGGGATGCTGGCCAACCGCGAAATCGTCACGGCCGTTGCCGGCGCAATCAACGAATTCAAACTCGCCAACTACGTGCTGGATCCCGTCATGGTCGCCACATCAGGTGATCCCTTGATCGAGGAAGATGCAGTAGAGGCCATTCGCTCCCACTTGCTGCCTCTAGCTGCTCTCGTTACTCCCAACTCCAGCGAAGCGGGTATCCTCAGCGGGATGAAGGTGAACACGGAAGAGGACATGCTGAAAGCTGCGAGAAGCATTCACGATATGGGCGCACGCGCCGTGCTTCTGAAAGGAGGCCATGTGCTCAACGACAGCGAGACCGTCGTCGACATGCTCTATGACGGCGAGCTAACCGCCTATTCGCATTCCCGAATTACCACCACCAGCACGCACGGCACCGGTTGCACGCTCTCCGCTGCGATAGCTGCGCAGCTTGCGGTAGGAGCCGAGCTGAGGAATGCCGTTGCGTTGTCCATCGACTTCGTTCACGAGGCGATACGCACTGCCCCGGGACTGGGGAGTGGTAACGGCCCGTTGAATCACTTCGCCGGTGAGAGCCCGACTGCGAATTCACGGACGAGCCGCTGAAATCCGGTTGCGGCGCGCGCAGTAACCTCGAGCACATCGGTGTGAAGAACCGGAGCGTCAGTCACACCCGAAGCGGCGTTGGCAATGCAGCTCACTGCCGCAACTCGCATCCCGATCGCACGCGCTACAATCACCTCCGGTACCGTTGACATCCCGACAGCATCTGCCCCCAGGCCCGCAAGCATGCGCACCTCTGCGCGAGTCTCGAACGAAGGTCCCGGAAGCCACGCATAAACCCCTTCCTTCACTGCTGTTCCTGCCTTTACCGCTGCCGCTTTCAGTTCCTCTCTCAGCACCGCGTCGTACGGAGCGCTCATGTCAGGGAAACGCTCATCCCCTGCTTCGACATGTCCCGTTAGCGGATTAACTCCCGTCAGATTCAGGTGATCCTCGATGATCATCAGATCACCTGCTGCGAGATCCGAACGAATTCCACCCGCTGCGTTCGACGCGAGGTATGTCTGAGCCCCAAGAGCATGCATCACACGCACTGGAAACGCAGCAAGCTGGGGTGAGTGCCCCTCGTACATATGGAAACGGCCTGCGAGCGCGATAACCTGGCGGCCGCCAAGCCGCCCCGACACCAACGCGCCTTTGTGACCGATGACTGTAGCTACAGGGAACCCCGGAACCTCAGAAAACGGAATGTGCACGGCGTCTTCGATGGCATCGGCCAGTCCGCCCAGGCCTGATCCGAGCACAATCCCGATTTCCGGCACCGCTCCGTCAATGCGACCGCGAAGCGTATCAGCCGTTCGAGCGGCAGAATCCCTTCCGTAAGGAGAGATCACGCAGCACGCCCGGAAAGCGTGTCAATTTCCGCGGACACCTCGGCGAGGAGCTTGACGCGCTGATCCCAGGGGAGAAACGCCGACCTGAATCCATTCAACGCGAGCGTGCAGAGCTCATCCAGAGTAAAGTCGAGGTGCTGTTCCGCGAACGCGTACTCATCGGTAAGGGTAGTTCCGCTCATGAGCCGGTTGTCGGTGTTGAGCGTGAGATTCATCCCGCGATCGAAATACTCCCTCAATGGATGAGTCTCGTATGACTTCGCAGCATGAGTCTGCACATTCGACGTCAGGCAGATCTCGAGACCGATACGACGATCATTCACATATTGAGTGAGTTCCGGATCCTCGATTAACCGGGTGGCGTGGCCGAGTCTGTCGGCGCCGCACTTGTGAACGGCATCTCGTACGGAGCGGGCGCCGTCGCCCTCTCCTGCGTGGATCGTGACCGCGAGGTTGTGCTTCCGGGCGTAAGCAAAAGCATCGCTGTGCGCCGAGGCAGGAAAACCTGCTTCGCCCCCTGCCAGGTCAAAAGCCACCACGCCCTTGTCGCGATACGCGACGGCCAGCTGAGCCAGCTCTACCGACGTTTCGGGAGGAAGCTGCCTGAGTGAACAGACGATGGACCGAGCGATTATTCCGTATTCCTTCTCCGCCCGCTCGAGTCCCCGAAGCTGCGCCTCGAGCGCTTCGCCCATGTCCAGCGGACCACGGCTGTTCAGTATCGGCGCATTGCGGACCTCAATGTACCTGACCCCCTCCGCGGCGGCATCCGCGCCAAGCTCGTATGCGATTCGCTCTATTGCGTCGGCCGTCTGCATCACCGAAACCGTGACTTCAAAGCGCTTGAGATAATCCTCGAGCGACTTCGCATCACTCACCAGCATATAGTCGCGAAGCGCGTCCGCCGAGTCGGCGGGCATCGCTACCTTGTACTCGCGCCCCAGCTCGAGGAGTGTCGCAGGACGGACAGATCCGTCGAGGTGGCAATGCAGCTCGGCCTTCGGAATGCGCCGCAGTTGGTCAGATGTCAGCATCCACGATGATATCGCATTCGCGGGGAAAGGTGAAGCGATCTGGAGAACTCACTGGGTGATGAAGATCCTGCTTTCCGAAGGTGCGACGATGGGAGATTTGAGGTGCTGGAGGTATCGAATCAGCACATCCAGATCATCCAGACTGAGTGGAGTCGCGTGGCTCGCGGCCGGCGGGCCGAGGTTGCTACCGCCGGTGGCGATGAAGTTGTTCATGATTACATCGTAGACTGCCTCGGGGGAGAGCGTGCGGCCCGCGGGCAGCCGGAGCGATACAACGCGCTCACCCTTGGGCTTCTCCGGATTGTAGCCGATTGTGATTCCGCTGACGTGGACCGGGATTGATTCACCGCCGAGGAGCTTCTCGATGTACTCGCGCAGCTGAGTTCCAGTCATGCGAACGCGGTACAACGTATTCGCGAAGGGTTGTATGACGAACAGCGTGCCATAGGTGATCGAACCGGAAGCAAGCCGCGATCTGATGCCCTGATTGTTCATTACCGCGATGTCTCCCTTCCCGGCCCATCTGTGCGCATCTGCAATGAGATTGCCGAGGGCGTACTGGCTCCCCTGCCTTTCGAGTGGAGCGGCGATCGTTGCTATCCGCCGGCTGACAATCGGTGCAACGCGGGCTGCCGCTATCCGGACCATCGAGTCAACCGGCGGAAATGCAGTTCCCGGAGTGGCCATCACGAGTCTGACGTCAGCCGTTGCTTCTCCGAACGGCTTTCCACTCGAGTTGAGCGGGATGTCCACCACCGCAACCGCCTGACCAGCCGACATCGCCTGCACGACGGGAATTCCCTTTACGCGTGTGTTGAGAAGACTGTGAGAGTGACCGCTGACCATGAGGTCGATCTTTTCCGTGACTCGCTGCGCAACGTCGAAAATCTCACCGTCGCAGGATTCAACGTCCGTCCTCCTGGTGCAGAATCCGCCCTCATGCGCCACCACAACTATTACATCGGCGCCGCGGGAACGCAGGTCGCGCGCCCGCGCGTCGATCACCGGTGCGGGGTCGTCAAACCTGAGCCCTTTCACGTTCTCCGCGAGAACGGCGGTTGCTGTCGCCGGCGTGATGATGCCAATGATTCCAACGTGGGTCTTTCCGCGGACAACGATGGTGTCGGGGCGAAGCCACGGGACGGGCCGCCCGTTCGCCTGTCGCACGTTCGCCGCTAGAACAGCGAACCGCGCTCCGCGAATGCGCGCGCGCAACGTATCAATCCCCCAGTCGAGTTCGTGATTGCCGAGCGCCACCGCTGTGTAGCCGAGTCTGTTGTAAATCGCGACAACCGGGCGCCCGTATGACAGATTCGATATCGGAGTGCCCTGAAACATGTCGCCTGCGTCGAGCAGCAGAGCTTCACATCCTGGGGCGCATTCATTTCTGGCTTTTTCGATGGCGGCCGCTGCGAAAGCTATTCCACCGCGAAGTGCGCCCTGTGCGTCTTCCTTCGGCTCGAGCCCGCCGTGCATATCGTTGGTGGAGATGATTCTCAAAGTCTGTCCGGATCCTGATGTGGATCCGGAGTGAACGAGCGACCAGTTGCGCTTGAAATAATCTTCCGGACGAATCGTTTTTCTCTCGCGAACCTCGTCAATCAGAAGCTGACGAATTTCCTGCTGCTCATCGAAAACCACCGGCGCTCCCTTGAGCATGGCATACCCGCCACCTCCTGTCTGCCGATAATTGTTGAGAGCGAGAGTAAAGCTGTCCGACGGAGCCACCGCCTTGTTTTTGAATGTCAGCGACGTGATGCGCGATCCGATGGGGCGCGACAGATCGATTGTGTAGTCCGCGCCCGATATCATGTCGAAGTTGTAGCCCGGTATTTCGGGGTCGGGAATTGGCGCTCCATCGACGACTTTCTGATAGTAGCGTGCGCTGAACTCCAGATAGTCGCGAAGTTGCTTGCCACTTATTCGCACAGCACGAAGCGTATTTTCGTATGGGTAGAGCTGCGCAATTCTGGCAACCGTAATCGGTCCCGCGGCCAGAGAGGCCTCGAGCGTGAACGCTGCGGTCGAAGCGAGGTCTGCCTTCGCCGCCTTCCGTTCCACCTCCGCAATGAAATCCGTAAGCGGCGTATCCTTGAGCCGCGCCGAATCTCCTCTCCACGCGACGGGCGTCGTACCGATCGCCGTATTCGCGTAAGCAACGGACGCGCGGTGCGCCGACGCCGATGCAGCAATCACCGCGCTCTGTTCAGCATGACCAACTGACTTGATGGTCTCCCCTTTCGAGGAAGTCACCGCCCATGAGCCACCCCGCTTCGAAAGACCAAGGCGCGCAACGCCCACACTCGTCGCCCAGTTTTTCGGCTGCACCAGAAGAGTCGTTCCAATGTGGAGGTCCGCCTGTTCCTTGTGGGAATGCCCATACACGATGAGGTCGATGCCGGGAATCTCACGCGCCAGGCGCTCGCTGACGTTCTCGCTGGGAAGCCCGGTCGACACCGTGTCGTAGCTTGCCGGCTCGTTGAGGCCCGAGTGAACGCTCACGATCACGATGGAAGCACCGGCTTTGCGCACTTCCTGAACTGCGGTGCGGACGGCGGGAACAATGTCAGTGACTTTTACACGACCGCGAACGTTCTCCGCATCCCACACCATCACCCCGGGAGTGGTTGCCCCGACGATTCCTATCTTCACACCCTGTCTCTCAACGATGGCCCAGGGCTTGAACTTGTGGCTTCCATCCGGCTTCCACGTGTTGGCCGAAAGCATTGGAAACTGCGCCTGCGCGACCGCCCGCTCGAGGTAGGGCACCCCGTAGTTGTACTCGTGATTGCCAATAGCGGCAGCATCGTAGCGCATGGCATTCATGGCCGCGATGATCGGGTTGGCGGAATCCGAGTACTGCTTCCGCGCGACATAGGCGAATGGATTGCCCTGAAGCAGGTCTCCGGCATCCACCAGCAACACCCGCTCCGGATTTGCGCGACGGATGGAGTCAACGATCGACGCAGCTCGCGAGAGTCCGCGAACACTCTCAGCAGAATCTCCATAATAATCCCACGCGCGGATCCGTCCATGTACATCGGTGGTGCTGAGAACCACCAGTTCCATCTGCCCGCCGGGAATGTTTCCCGGGTCCTGATTCACCGGAACCGTGCTGCATGCCGACAGGAGGATTCCTGCGGCCAGTAAGACGTATCTCGATTGCATCAATGTTCCCGGTTAGGCGCCGAAGACGGCCTGGTCGATGGTGACTCGAGTCTAAAGTATCGCTCGGGCAAAACGCAGGCGAGATGCAGGGCGCACTCGCTCGGCGAACACTGGCCGGTTATTCTGCCTCATGCTACGGGACACCAGCAATCACCCCATCACGCGCGGCCACGTACCCGAACTCGACGGAATCCGGGGAATTGCCATCCTCACCGTGATGCTGGGTCACTTCGCAATCGGATTCACCCCTGCCAACAGAATCGACGCCGCCGTCAAGACACTGATGCAGGCAGGATGGGCAGGAGTCGACCTGTTCTTCGTGCTCTCGGGATTCCTCATCACCGGGATCCTGCTGGAGGCAAAAGGCAGCCGCCACTACTTTCGAAATTTCTACGCGCGGAGAATTCTCAGGATCTTTCCTGCGTACTACGCATTCCTCTTTCTGTTCTTTGTCGTAGCGCCACCGCTTGCTCGACCGTTCTTCGACTGGCCATTCGATGCGTGGGCGTCGTCGCAGTGGTGGTTCTGGGCGTATATCTCCAATCTTCAGATACTGTTTCCCGACTGGATCAGACCCGAGCCACTGTCGCACTTCTGGTCACTCGCTGTAGAGGAACAGTTCTACCTTTTCTGGCCCGCAGTCGTGCTACTCTCCACGCGCCGGTCACTGACAAGAATCTGCCTGTTCTTTCTGGTTGCGAGCATCGCGCTCCGAATCTGGATTCAGGTTGCAGGAATCCCCCCTACCGCCGGTTACCGCTTGACCCCGGCACGCCTCGACACTCTCTGCGCCGGAGCCCTCCTCGCTATCTGTGTCCGCGATCCAGCCACCTGGAGCTGGATCAGGAAATGGGCAGGAAAGGGCATCGCCGTGGCACTGGCGGGCCTCGTACTCGTGTCCATCCCGGAGCGGTCGCTGCTCCAGACGGGGTTTGCCGTTCAAGCCGTCGGATATTCCCTGCTCGCGCTCCTCGGCGCGTGTCTTATCACCGCCGGCATCGATCCAGACCGGGCGCCCACCCGCACCAACACGCTCCTTCGTTCGCGTCCCCTGCTCTTCCTGGGCAAGTACAGTTACGCGATGTACATCATCCATTTCCCGCTCGACTGGGCGATGGAGAACTCCGGGTGGGGGGTAACCCGGTTCCCGGTGGTATTTGGAACAGCACTTCCGGCGATAGCAATATTTGTGATATTGGCCGGTTCGATCACTGCGATTCTCGCCGTAATGAGCTGGATTCTCTTCGAGCGGCATTTCCTCCGCCTCAAGCGTTTCTACCCGAGGACCAACCAGTAGGAACTTTGCGCATACTCTATATGTATTGCTCGCAGACACGTCGCGGGTTACATATAGACCCCGGCTTTTCCGGCACTCATTCCCGAGCCCGGTCGCCGCCATCAAATGCGCCTTAGAAACCTCCTCCTCCTTGCCGGTGCGGCGGGCTCAATCGTCGTCGGCTCCAGCTGCAGCGAAGTAGTCGCCACTCCAGCGGTGTCGACGATTGTCCTGTCCGACAATGCGGTGGAGCTGGTTCCCGAAGCCAGGGAGCAGCTGAGCGCCACCCTCCGGGATGGCTCGGGGAATGTCCTTGCACGGCCTGTGATCTGGACTACTACGGCGGTGGCAATTGCAACCGTCGAGAACGGGCTTATCATCGGACGCAGCCCGGGCACAGCTGTCATCGTAGCTTCTTCCGAAGGAGTCCGCGCCGAGGTCGCCGTCGTGGTCAGTGAGGGCGGAGTCCTCACTCCCAGTGGCAACAGCATCACCGGCTTCGGCGGGGTCTTCCAGCTCGCCGTCCCGTCAACTGCCGTTTCACAGCCGCGTAGAGTTTTTATCTCGCTCTCGACGCCGCCTGCCCCCAACCCGCGGTTCATAGCAGGCACAGCCGTACAGATTCGTACTGACGCTGCACTTTCGCAGCCTGCCATTCTAGCGATCAGATATGCATCCAATGCCGCGCCCACTAACCAGGAGAGCCTGAGACTCTTCCAGCTGAAGGGTTCCGAGTGGCAGGAAATACAGGGAAGCACTGTCGATGTTGGCAGCACGACAGTAACAGGTCCCATCAGTTCGCAGGGCACCTTTGGCGTCCTTGTCGGAGCGCCGATTGCCAAGCTGTCGGTCACACCGAAGTCCCCGTCGCTGAAGGTCAGACAGCAGCTTGCTTTCGCGATTGCAATTGAAGATGCGGATGGTCAACCGCTGCAGCGAAGTGTTGCCTGGTCGAGTTCGAACCCTTCAGTTCTGACAATCGATCCGAATAGCGGTCAGGCAATCGCCCGAGCCCCAGGCACCTCGGAGGTGACGGCCACCGCAGAGGGAATGACAGCCAGCTCCACCGTCTCCGTGACTGCGGGAGCCGCGGCAGAAATGACAGTGACCGCAGGCGACGATCAGACCGGACCCGTTTCCACGGTACTTCCGGTGAACCCAACCGTAATCGTCACCGACCAGGACGGGTTCGCAGTGAGCGGCGTTACTGTCGTCTTCGCAATCACCAGCGGTGGGGGATCCGTCACCGGACCAACCCCTGTCACCGATTCCAACGGAAAAGCAGCGGTCGGAGGCTGGACGCTAGGCAACACGGCCGGCCCGAACGCCCTCAGCGCGAAAGTGAGCGGGTCGGAAATTCTGGTGACTTTCTCCGCAACCGCAGTGGTACCGCCGCCGAGGGTCGCGGCGAGAATCGAGATTGCAGCGGGAGATCGTCAGATTGCTGCGCCCTCGCAGCCTGTTCCGATAAGACCAGCCGTGAAAGTCACCGATGCGTCGGGACAACCTGTCGGTGGTGCGACAGTCACTTTCCGCATGAGGAGCGGTGGTGGCTCCATCACCGGCGCACAGGGCATCAGTGACGCCGCGGGAATCGCACGGATTGGCAGCTGGTCACTTGGTCCTTCTGGCGGCAACTCGATTTTCGCTGAAATCGAGGGGCTCGCTTCGAGTCCGTTGATTTTTGTGGCGAGCGCAGTTGGCGAGATTCGCATTGTTACCTTCGGCGATTCAAACACCGACGCCGGATATTTCGGAACGAACCCGGTTTTTGCTGCGCTGTCATACGTGTCGAGCGATTCCGCGCGCAGCTCGCCATCGGCGCCAAATCACACTACTCAGCTTGCCGGAAAGATCGAGATAAAATGGCGCGAGCGAACGAGCGTTGCCGTGAAAGCTGTCAACCACGGCGTGTCCGGCACGCGGAGTGGAGCAGGCCGCACTTCATTCGGTGCGCCAAATGCGCGCGAGCAGGTGAACGGCATCGCGCGGTTTCAGGCGGAGGTGCTGGGCATGGGATACCCGTGGAACGGCGGTGAATCCGGCATCACGTTCCGGAACGGCCCTGTAACACGAGTCAACTCTTTCGTGCCCAACAGCCGTGACTTTGCGTACGTGTCCATCGGCACAAACGATTTCGCCGATGGCCTTTCCGCAGATCAGACGGCGGACGATATCGGCTGGATGATAGACCAGTGGACCAGCAGGGGATACGCGGCGGATCACTTCATACTCACGACTCTCGCTCCGCGCGCGAACTCGAACGGCAGCATCCCGCCTATCAACAGCCGAATCAGAACTCTGGCAAGCTCACGCGGCGTTGGCTTCATCGACCTGACGGCGCGCACGTCCGATGACAACGGCGCAACCTGGCGCAGTTCTTCGGATCACATTGGAGATTCGATTCACTATAGTGAAACTGTGCGCGACTGGCTGGCCGACCGAGTGGTGAGCTACATGCTGTCAGTCCAGCAGTAGCCGAACTCTTCGTCATCGCTGCGGTTCATCAGTGTCACGGAATCGTGACAGATGCCGCGTTGACCCGACTCCGACTCGCGGCCAGCTTTAAATCCATGGACAAGCTACCGGCGGGCGGCGAACTGGTGCTGGTCGTCGACGACGAACCGCACATCGTCGCCCTCGTCGCATACCACCTCGCTAAAGCCGGGTATAAAGTGAGCGCAGCGTCCAACGGAAACGAGGCGCTGGACAAGGCCGGCCGTGAAAAGCCATCCCTGGTTATTCTCGATCTCATGCTCCCGGGAATTTCAGGCTTCGACGTACTCCGCAAGCTCAGAGCGCGCCCGCACACTCAGGACATCTCGGTCCTGATGCTAACCGCCCGCCGGGATGAGCCGGACAGAATCGAAGGCCTTTCACTCGGAGCAGACGACTACCTCACCAAGCCGTTCAGTCCTCAGGAACTCGTTCTTCGCGTCAAGGCAATCCTGCGGCGTGCAGGCACCGGTCCCGCTCCCCGTGAGAGCCTCACCATCGGCCCCCTTCACGTTGACCGATCGGCGCAGAGAGTGACGGTTGACCAGAACCCGGTTGATTTGACTCCGACGGAATACCGTCTTCTCCTGCTGCTCGCTGATCGAAGCGGAAGGGTTCAGGCCCGCTCTCAGCTCCTCGAGACAGTCTGGGACGCGGCGCCCGACATTCAGACACGCACTGTAGACATGCATGTGAAACGGCTGAGAGCAAAGCTTGGCATTGCAGGCGAGATGATTGAAACAGTTCGCGGATTCGGTTATCGCTTCAATGAAGAGGCTCTCTCCGACGTGTGAAGCTCGCCCACCGGCTGCTCCTCTACTCACTCACTCTGATCACGGTTCTCGTCGTCGCTATCGTCGCGATCGTGGACAATCGCCTTCACGCCAGCATAACGAGTGAGAATGCAAGGAGCCTCGAGCGCGAAGCAAGGTACATCGCAGTTCAGTGGCTGAGCGGCGCCAACCCTGAAACCATTGCCCCCACAGCCGGACGTTCCCTCGGCAGACGCGTGACTCTCGTCGATTCCACCGGCGTAGTAGTTGGCGACTCCGAATTCCAGGGCGAAGCACGGCGCAGGCTTGAAAACCATCTTTTCCGGCCCGAACTGATAGACGCGAAGCGCAACGGAATCGGGGTCGCGCGCCGCGTGAGCCCGTCGAAGGGCGATGAGGAACTTTACGTCGCAGTTCGCGCGGGCAGCGGATACTCGCGCGTGTCTGTCGGCAGTGGCGCAATCGACGCCATCTTTGCCCGGGCACGCCGGGACATCCTCGTCGCCGGGCTCATCGCCCTGATCGGAGCGGCACTCGTTGCGATGCTTTTTGCCCGCAAGATTTCCAGGCCCATAACCGAGTTGCGCGATGTTGCCCGGAATCTCGCAGACCGTGACTTCACGCCGACGCGTGTCACTGATGCGCCGGGTGAGGTGGGAGAGCTTGCGGTCTCGCTGAATCAGCTGTCAACCCGTCTTGCTGCACTCGAATCTGTCCGTCGCGATTTTGTGGCGAACGTTTCTCACGAGCTGCGCACGCCTCTCACTGTCGTCGGGGGCTTTGCAGAAACTCTCGCGGGCGACGATCCTCCCGCCGATACGCGAAAGCAGTTCGCTGGAATCATTCTCGAGCACACGCATCGCATGCAGCGCATTGTCGATGACCTGCTCGACCTTTCGCGAATAGAATCAGGAGGATGGATACCGCACCCAACAAATGTTGACATCAGGGAAGCGGTGCAGGACACGCTGGCCTCGCTTGAAGGCAATGCAGTCGCCAAGGGGCTGGCGGTGCGACGCTACATTCCTGAAAACGCGGCAAGCGTCCATGCCGACCGAACCGCTGTCAATCAGATACTCGCGAATCTGGTTGAGAATGCAATCCGGCACACCGCGGAAGGTGCGATCACCATCTTCAGTGAGCCCGACCCCGCGGGAGTATGGATCGGCGTGCGTGACACCGGCGAAGGCATTGATGCCGGGTATCTGCCGAGAATTTTTGAGCGCTTCTATCGTGTTGATACGGGGAGGTCGAGGGAGCTGGGCGGCACAGGCCTGGGTCTCGCGATTGTGCGACATATGGCTGAAGCGCATGGCGGCAGAGTTCGCGCAATCAGCCGCCCCGGCGAAGGCACTTCGATCGCGGCATTCTTCCCGCGCAATGCGGGCCGCGCACAAACTGATCTGCCACAGCGTTCCTGAAATGCCCTTTTTTGTAAAGGATGCGTAACAGACACAGCTGCGCTGCACCGGCCGGGGCAGAATTGGGAATATTTAGGAATGCCAACAAAATCCCTCATGAACATGTTTCGTTGCGCGGCCCTTTTCGCGCTCGTGCCTTCCCTTGCGCTGGCTCAGTCACCTGCTGGCGGAGACACGCCTCCGGATACCGCCGCTGCTAAAAAAGCAAAACCAGTTCCGCCTTTTGATTTTTCCGGCGTTGCCTTCATCAACTACCAGTACCGCACTGATCGCGGCGCACCAACGGCTTCAAACAAGTTCGACTTAGAGCGCGTGTACCTCACCTTCCGCGCGCCTGCCGGTAATCGCACCAGTGTGCGTATCACCACCGACGTGTATCAGCAAACGTCGAGCGGCAGCGACTCTTATTATCGCGGGTGGAGTCTCAGGGCAAAGTACGCGTACCTCCAGTACAACTATCTGGAAGGTGCAGAGTGGAAAGCGCAGGCGCGCATCGGCTTGCTTCAGACAGTGTTCATCGAGCAGGATGAGCAGTACTGGCCACGCTGGATCGCCAGCAGCCCCACCGATCGAGCCGGCTATTTCTCGTCGTCGGACGCGGGGATCTCCACGCTGATAACCATGCCACGCAAGCTTGGTGAGTTGTACGCCGCTGTCACCAACGGGCCGGGATACACCTCACGGGAAACGGACCGGTTCAAGGATTTCGCTGCGCGCCTGACGGTGACGCCATGGGTGACTGAGCCGGCGAGCCCACTTCGCAATGTCTCCATGAGCGCATGGGCGTACAGGGGACAGACCGCGAGCAGCTTCGTGAATGGCGGCACGGGGCAGGTTGGATCTGTTGGCGACGGTCTCGACCGCAACCGCTGGGGCATTCACCTCGGCAACCTGGATCCGAGACTCACCGTGGGAGCTGAGTACGCATCCAGGCATGAACAGGGAGAGCGCGGCTCCAACACTTCCAGTTCGCCACGGCTTGTCACAGACAGCACGGGAACACTTGCGTCGGTGTACGCAGTTGTCCGTCCCTTCCCATCACCCAATTCGACACCTCATCCATTCTCGCTCATTGCGCGCTATGACCGCGTCACCCCCAATACCAGTTCTGATGCCAGATACGAGGTCATCATCGGCGGACTGGCGTGGGACTTGTCGAGCAGGGCGTCGCTCTCACTCGACTACCAGGAGAACAACCCCGTCGCCGGCTCAGCAATCGCGCCAAACCGGACGTGGTTCGCGCATTTCGTGGCAAAATTCTAAGCCCGGCTTACGGAGTCGGTGGCCCGCCATCGTGACAGAGTCGTTACCTCCTCACCGGCCGTGCCGAAGTGCTTCTCGCCTAGCTTTCAAAAAGCCAACAAAGCCAACCGTCTCCTCAAAGGAGCTCTCTTGAAAAAGCAGATTGCAGCGCTGCTCTTCGCAGCGTCTCTTACCCTCGCGTGCAGTTCAGACAAGTCGGGGAATAATGGATCAGCCGGTGCCGGCAGCTCGGGTTCCGTGGATCTCACCGGCGCGGGTGCAACGTTCCCATATCCACTCTATTCGAAGTGGTTCGCCGATTACGCGACGGCTACCGGAGTGAGGATCAACTACCAGTCGATCGGTTCCGGTGGCGGCATCCGGCAGCTCTCCGAGGGCACCGTCGATTTCGGGGCGTCCGACAGCCCGATGAAGGATGACGAAATCGCGAAGGCCAAAGGACCTGTGATGCACTTCCCCACTGTACTTGGCGCTGTTGCCGTAACGTACAATCTTCCGGAGCTTACAGCTTCGCTGCGTCTGTCCGGTCCGGCGCTGGCAGATATCTTTGCCGGCCGCATCACCAAGTGGAACGACGCAAAGCTCGCAGCGCTCAATCCCGGAGTGAAGCTACCCGCCGGCGACATCCTGGTTGTGCACCGTACTGACGGCAGCGGAACAACTTTCGTCTTCACCGACTACCTGAGTGCGGTCAGTCCGGCATGGGCATCAGGACCAGGACGCGCGAAGGAAATCAGCTGGCCCGTTGGCCTCGGCGGCAAGGGCAATGAAGGCGTCGCGGGTCAGGTCAAGCAGACGCCTGGATCGATTGGATACGTCGAGCTTGCTTATGTAAGTCAAAACAAACTCCCTGCGGCATCGATTCAGAATGCGTCCGGAAATTTCATCGCTCCTTCACCTGCGAGCATCACTGCGGCCGCTGCTGGAGTCGCCGCAGACCTTCCCGCAAACACCGACTATCGCCTCTCGATCGCAAACGCTGCAGGCGCGGATGCTTATCCGATCTCTTCGTTCACCTGGATTCTCGTTTACTACCAGCAGGCAGATTCAGTGAAGGGAAAGAAGCTTCAGGATTTCCTGCGCTGGGCACTGACCGAGGGTGAGAAACAGGCCGCCGCTCTCGATTACGCTCCTCTTCCAGCAGCTATGGCCACTCGCCTGGTCGCACGCCTCGATTCGCTCAAGGTCGGCACCACGAAGTGACGGAAATGGCAGCGCGGCAGCCGGAGAGCCAACACGCGGTCTCCCGGCCTGCCGCTCCAGTAAGAACGTCGGTGAAGGGTGACGGAATCTTTCAGGTCATCATCACCGTCTTTGCCGCATCCATCCCGGCACTCCTGATACTGATTGCGGTATCGATTGGCGTGGCGGCGTGGCCCGTGCTGTCGCAGGCCGGACTTTCCTTTCTTACCGGAAGCCGCTGGGATGTGGCAGCTGGCGAATTCGGCGCAGCTCCCGCGATTTACGGGACACTCGTCTCCTCTGCGATTGCGCTCCTCATTGCAACACCGCTGGCATTGGGTGTCTCCATTTTCCTGTCGGAGATTGCACCGAAATGGGTGCGCCAGCCGGTTGGCTTTCTGGTTGACCTGCTCGCAGCAATTCCGAGTGTGGTATACGGCCTCTGGGGAATTTTTGTTCTCATTCCGTTGCTGCGCGATCCTGTAACTCCTTTCCTCAGAGACACACTGGGCCTGGGTCTCACGCCGTTGTTCAGCGGCCCAAGCTACGGCTACAGCATGCTCGCAGCTGGCGTGATACTCGCCATCATGATCCTGCCGTTCATATCTGCTGTCACTCGCGAAGTTCTGCTTGCCGTGCCCAGATCACAGCGCGAAGCAGCGCTTGCCCTCGGCGCAACGCGATGGGAAACCATTCGCGATGCGGTCATCCCGTACGCGCGGTCGGGCATCATCGGTGGAATCATCCTTGGACTCGGACGAGCGCTCGGCGAGACCATGGCGGTGACGATGTTGATCGGCAACCGGCCCGAGATTGCTGCTTCGCTGTTTGCGCCGGGTTACACCATGGCTTCCCTGATTGCAAACGAGTTCAGCGAGGCCACCAGCGATGTCCATCTTTCAGCATTGATGGCGGTCGGAGCTGTGCTGTTTGCTGTCACGCTTATTGTGAACGGCCTCGCACGCTGGCTGGTCTGGCGAGTCACCCGCCCCGGCATATGAGAAGCCGAAGATCCCGCCACACGAAGAGCGCCGTCATGCTCGGGTTGACCTACGTAGCGGCAGCGCTGGCAACGTTGCCCCTGCTCCTCATCATTCTGCATCTGCTGAGGCAGGGAGCAAGCTCGATCGGGCCGGCGTTCTTCACCGAGATGCCGAAACCGGTTGGAGAAGCCGGCGGGGGAATGGCCAACGCCATTGTGGGGACGCTGATACTCATTGGCACCGCATCGGCGGTTGGGCTACCTGTGGGCATTGGCGCCGGCCTGTATCTCGCTGACAGGCGAGGCAGTCCATTCGCTACCCTGGTTCGTTTTCTGTCGGACGTACTGAATGGACTTCCTTCAATCGTGCTCGGGATTTTCGCGTGGGAATTCCTCGTCCGGCCATTCGGCGGATTCTCTGCCATCGCGGGCGGAATGGCACTCGGCGCCATGATGATCCCGCTCGTCACGCGAACCACCGAGGAGATGATTCGCCTTGTGCCCACTTCGCTTCGCGAGGCAGCGCTGGCGCTTGGATACACACGCTGGCGCACGTCAGTGTCGATAGTTCTTCGAACCGCGCTTCCGGGAATTGTCACAGGAGCACTGGTGGCTGTTGCACGAATCGCCGGAGAAACTGCGCCACTTCTTTTCACCGCACTGGGCAATCAGTTCTGGTCCACTTCGCTCACTGAGCCGATCGCGGCGCTACCACTCCAGATTTTCACCTACGCAATCAGTCCGTACGAAACGGCGCACGCGCAGGCGTGGGCAGGCGCACTCGTACTGATCGCCATAGTGCTGCTGATCAGTCTCATTGCACGCTATGCAACAAGAGGACGACATGCCGGCAGCGGAGACTGAAGTGCGGCGGACATCGGTTCCGCTGGCGCTGGCGGAGCCCCCGGCGTCAGCGAGCGTGACAGCTGGTGCCCCCATCCTGCGGACACAGCGCCTCAACGCGTGGTTTGGGAAAAGCAGAGTCCTGCGGAACATCTCAATGGATTTTGCCGACCGGTCGATCACTGCGATCATCGGTCCCTCGGGCTGTGGAAAATCGACGTTGCTGCGTTGTCTCAACCGGATGCATGAAACGGCCCCGGGAACGATCGTCGAGGGTGATGTATTCCTGGGAGATACAAGCATCTATAAAGGTGACCTCAATGCAATTGCCGTCCGCCGGCACGTCGGAATGGTCTTTCAGCGGCCCACCCCGTTTCCTACGATGTCGATCCGGGATAACGTTGCGGCGGGATTGCGGATCCGCGTGGGAGCAGGCCCTTCGAAATCCGAAACCGACGAGATCGTGCAGCGGGCGCTGGAGCGTGCGGGGCTGTGGGAGGAGGTAAAGGATAGACTTCGCGACAGCGCGGTTGGACTTTCGGGCGGACAGCAGCAGCGCCTCTGCATCGCGAGGGCGCTTGCAACGGGGCCGCGCCTGCTTCTTCTCGACGAGCCCACCGCTTCACTCGATCCGCACAGCACGCAGACTATCGAAGAACTGGTGCACGAACTGCGGGAGACAATCGCGGTAATAATTGTCACGCACAACATGCAGCAGGCAGCGCGCGTCTCGAATCGCACCGCCTTCATGCTGAGCGGGGAACTCGTCGAAACAGCGCCCACCTCTGAACTGTTTACTACCCCACGTGATCCGCGAACGGAAGCCTACGTCACGGGCAGGTTCGGATGACCGACGTGAGTCTCGCCACAACTGACCGACTGCCGGTGAAAAACGCGGGCATTGCAGTGGAAGCGTGCAAGTTCTCCTTCTGGTACGGCCAGAACCAGGCGCTTCACGCTATTGACCTGGCGATACCCGAAAAGGCGATCACGGCGTTCATCGGTCCATCGGGCTGCGGCAAATCGACGTTCCTCAGGTCCGTCAACCGCATGAACGAGATCATCCCGGGAACTCGCAGTGAAGGAACCATTGTGCTTCACGGCGATGACATTTACGACCGAAGCGTTGACGTTGTCGAATTGAGAACGCGTGTGGGCATGGTGTTCCAGAGATCGAACCCGTTTCCCAATTCCATATACCGGAATGTGGCGTATGGTCCACGCATCAACCGCTCGATGCCAAAACACGAACTGGATGAGCTGGTGGAGACATCGCTCCGACGCGCAGCGTTGTGGGACGAAGTGAAAGACAGGCTGAAAAGCAGTGCGCTGGGACTGTCCGGTGGGCAGCAGCAGCGGCTTTGCATTGCGCGCGCGCTGGCCAATGACCCTGAAGTACTTCTGCTCGACGAGCCGGCGAGCGCCCTGGATCCCGTGGCGACGCAGAAAGTGGAAGAACTGCTCTTCGAGATAAAAGGTCAGCTCACCGTCGTAATCGTGACTCACAACCTTCAGCAGGCTGCAAGACTGTCGGACAAGACCGCATTTTTCTATCTCGGCAAGCTCATCGAGATGGATGACACCAATACCATATTTACACGCCCGCGCGAAGAGCGCACCGAGGCGTATATCACCGGGAGGTTCGGATGAGTGCCCCGCTGGCAGGAACAGGTTTTCGTCATTTTCACGAACAGCTCACTGAGCTCAAGCGCAAGCTGCACGAGATGTCGCAGCACGCGCAAAGCCTGGTAGAGCAGTCTATCACCGCCCTTCTGGAGAACGACCGGGAGGCGGCGGAAAGAGTGATCGCGGGTGATCGCATTTTGAACGAACTGGAGATCGAGGTGGAGCAGCTTGCCATTTCCCTTCTGGCGCTTCAGCAGCCGATGGCGCGCGACCTCCGGTTCATAATTGGAACCATCAAGGTTTCGAGTGATCTGGAACGCGTTGGGGATCACGCCGTAAACATCGCCGAGTCAACTCTTCGGCTTGCGGATGACAGCAGCTCTCTGGCTCCATCCCCCGAATTGGCGGACATGGCCCGGCGAGCCAGCGCCATGCTCGCTGACGGTATCGTGGCCTTTACGAAGCCTGACGGAGCGCTCGGCCGCGAGGTTTGCAAGGCAGACGATGCTGTTGATGCACTTCACAATTCCGTTTTCCGGATTCTGCTCACGCACATGATGGAGGACGCGCGCAAGATTACGCCTTCGCTTGAACTGCTCCTCGTAAGCGGAAATCTCGAACGCGTGGCAGACCTCGCGACCAATATTGGGGAGGACGCCGTATACCTGGCCGAAGGGAAGCAGATCAAGCACCACTTCGAGGACTGATCGCGCAGGCAGGCTGCTTGTTGAGTTATGATTCCAGCATGCATTCGCATGCAGTGAAATGTCATCAGCGGTGAGTGATCCCGGCGGGCAACGCCGGACACCTCAGAGAACCGGCGACCTCCGCATTGCCGCCATC
>JBKJNN010000063.1:0-9338 GCA_046593625.1 Gemmatimonadaceae bacterium
AGCGAACTTTTAGCTGAATGGCGCGACTGCGGCGCCCTCAGCGCGTCGTTGCTTCCGCCATCGGGTGACCCACCACCGCCCTCTCCAGGGCGGCGACCATCGCTCGCGCGCCGCTTACAGCAACTTCCGCCTGGAACCGATTCCCGCCTGACAACACCTCTCTCAGAATGAAGTCTTCGAGCAGTGAACGCGTTCGCTCTGTGGTCTCGGCCCTCTTCGGCCCTCCAGCAGAGCGCAGTTTTGCCGTCCGCTACTGGGACGGCTCCCTCGACACACCCGGACAGCCCGGTGCCGCTCCATTCACGCTCCTCATTCGGCGCCCGGGGGCACTTCGCCGCATGCTGCTCCCGCCAAGCGAGCTCGCAATCGCCGAGGCCTTCATCGATGGCGACGTGGACATAGATGGAAACGCCGAATCTGCAATGCACCTCGGCGACGTGATCGGCAGCCGCATCCAGTCACTCGGAGGGCTGCGCCGGCTGATGCCCCTCATTGTCGCGCTTCCCCGCGACGAAGATGACAATCGCGACACACTGCGGGATGTCAGGTTCGCGGCAGCCGTGCGTGGACCCAAGAGGAAGCGGGGGGGAGCTGATGCGATTCAGCATCACTACGACGTCGGCAACGATTTCTACCGCCTCTGGCTCGACGAGCAAATGGTTTACACCTGCGCGTATTTCAATTTGCAAGACCAGTCACTCGAGGATGCCCAGGCTGCAAAACTCGATCTCATCTGTCGCAAGCTTCGCCTCGAACAAGGCCACACTCTGCTCGACATCGGCTGCGGCTGGGGCGCCCTTATCATGCACGCAGCACGGCACTATGGCGTGCAGGCGACGGGCATCACTCTGAGCGAAGCGCAGGCAGAACTCGCCCGTGCGAACATCGACGCCGCCGGACTCTCCTCACTTTGCCGCGTGGAGCTGACGGACTACCGCGACATGACAACGGCCAATCAATACGATCGCATTGCATCGGTGGGAATGATGGAACACGTCGGCGAAGCCCGTCTGCTGGGATACTTCGACGCGGCATACCGCGCACTCAAAACCGGCGGAGTGTTTCTCAATCACACCATCGTCGGCGACGGGCGCCGAACCCATGAATCCAGCGCGGACAAACTCAAGGCAAAGCTCTGGAAACGCGACCACTTTACCGAGAAATACGTTTTCCCTGACGGACGACTGGTTACCCTGGAGCAGGTGGTGGACAACGCGGAACGAGCTGGCTTCGAGGTTCGGGACGTGGAAAGTCTGAGAGAGCACTACACGATGACCCTGCGGCACTGGCTCAAGCGCCTCGAAGCCAACTCCGAAATTGCAACCGAAATGGTAGGTGACCGCCGTTACCGCACCTGGCGCCTCTACATGCTGGGAGCCATCAACGGCTTTCGTTCGGGCAAGACAGGCCTCGCGCAGCTTCTGCTTTGCAAGGCAGACTCCGATGGCATCTCTGGAATGCCCCTGAGACGCGATTATATGCTCGCACTCTAATGAAGAGGCAATCCCGCTGGCGTGAGCGCCACGATGCCAATAGCTTCCATTCGGCAGGGCCGCGTCCGGTCTTTGCTCTGCTTCCGGACGGCCCTTGCCGACGGTCATAACGCCAGATTCAGCCTCACCAACATGAGATCACTCTGGGCCCGGGTCAGGAAAGCTCACGTCGTATTCGTTACGACTGGATACCTCCGACTCATGGAACCCATTGCCGGCGTGCTCATCAAAATGGGCATATCGGCCAATGCACTCACTACGATAGGAACTCTCTCGACAGTCGTCGGAGGAGTTGCCTTCGCGTACGGCTACATGCGGCTCGGTGGCGTCATTATAGGGCTCACGGCAATTGCCGATGCGCTGGATGGCGTAGTAGCCCGGCGAACCGGACAGGTCACCGTCTTCGGCGCCTTCTACGATTCCACGCTGGATCGCATAGCAGACGGAGCACTGCTCGGAGGCATCGCATTCTTCTATGCGAGCCATCCTGTGTATCACAGTCTTCCAATGCTGGCAGTCAGTCTCGCCGGGATCATCGGCACGTACATGGTCAGCTACTCCCGCGCGCGGGCCGAGGCCCTCGGCATCAACGCCAAGGTTGGAGTGATGCAGCGCGCCGAGCGTGTCATTCTGCTCTGCGTTCCGCAGGCTCTCTTCGGGCTGGCGTTCAACGGCTGGCTGCTGAGCGGCGTTGTGATTCTTCTCACCGTCACCGCGTGGCACACCGCAATTCTTCGCATTAACTACGTGCGCACATCCACCCTGGTGGGAGAGGCGCCGCCCCTCCGCGTGGTGAATGACAAGTCGCCCTCCAGCGGACCCCGATCGACGTTGCGCGCAAAGCTGTGAGAAAGCGCTCAGCCGCTGCCCGGGCCACTCCCGCGGAAGCCATCTCGTCTATCAGAGGTCGGATTTATCCTGGCGCGCCTGCGCACGACCCGCGCGATGAAATCAGCACACAGGCCTGGGGATTCACGGACACTACGTTCGCAGTTGATGAGACCGGTGCCATAACCGTCACTGGCGATCGCTACCCAGGTCTGAGTGGCCAGCGCCTGCCCGACCTGCTGCCGTGGTTTCGCAAGGTTGTCCAGATCGATTTTCCCCTCGAGCCAGGCACGGCCAGCTATCCTCTTCCGAAGGTGCCAGAGCCGCACGCAGCGCCTGAATTCCTGGCGGCGATAGCCTCGACCTTGGGGGCCGATCAGATCGTTACGGATTCTGCCGTTCGACTCCGCCACGGGCACGGACACACTGTTTCGGAAATCAACGCAGTTCGCACCTACGGCTTTGCGCGCGTCCCGGATTACGTGGTGTTTCCGAAGGACGAATCCGAAGTCACCGCAATCGTGCGCGCCGCCACTACGACTGGCGTGGTTCTCATGCCATACGGCGGCGGTACCAATGTCACCGAAGCACTGCGCTGCCTGCCTTACGAAGAGCGGCCAATCGTTTCAGTGGACATGAGCGGGCTCGACAAGATTGAATGGATCGACCCCGTTAACCGGATGGCAAAGATTCAGGCCGGTGCTTCCGGCCGCACTATTCAGGCACAGCTGGCAGAGCACGGTTTCACCATGGGTCACGAGCCCGACAGTGTCGAATTCTCGACACTCGGCGGCTGGATCGCGACCAATGCCAGCGGCATGAAGAAGAACCGCTACGGTAACATCGAAGATATTCTTCTCGATGTCACCGTTGTTTCAGCGCTTGGAAAACTGGAGCGCTCGCAGGTCGTTCCGCGGGAAAGCATCGGGATTGACCCGAAGGCTCTCGTAATCGGCAGCGAAGGCACTCTCGGCATCATTACCTCGGCGGTCGTGAAGCTGTTTCCTCTGCCCGAGGAGCGACGCTACGGCTCTGTGGTGTTCAAGAAGTTCGAGAGCGGACTGGCGTTCATGTACGATCTCGCGCAGCAGGACCAGTATCCGGCGAGCGTGCGACTCGTTGACAATCTTCAGTTCCAGTTTGGCCAGGTGTTGAAGCCTGCATCGAAAGGTGCGAAGAAGGTCAAGAGCAAAATCGAGAAGTGGGTAGTGACCGGGCCGCTCGGATTCGATCCGAACGAGATGGTGGCGGTGACGCTGGTGTTCGAGGGGCCGAAGGACGAAGTAGACAGGCAGGAGAAGATCGTTCAGCAGCTCGCGAAGAAGCACGGCGGATTCAAGGGTGGCGCGGAGAACGGAAAGCGCGGATACCTGCTCACTTTTGGCATTGCCTACATCCGGGATTTCGTGCTCCAGCACAATATCCTCGGTGAATCTTTCGAGACTTCAGTACCGTGGAGTCAGGCACAGGAGCTGGTGGACCGTGTCAAGCGCGCTATCTATGAAGCACATGACGACCGGAAACTTCCCGGAAGGCCCTTCGTATCCTGCCGGGTGACGCAGATTTACGGAACCGGATGTTGTATTTATTTCTATATGGCGTTCTATGCAAAGGGAGTGGGCGACGCGGTCGGAGCCTATCACGAGATCGAACAGGTTGCGCGCCAGGAAGTCATAGCTGCGGGAGGGTCAATTTCGCATCATCACGGAGTCGGGAAGCTTCGGCTTCCATTTGTCGCCGACATAATGTCTCCAGCCATGCGGGAGTGGCGGGACCAGATGAAATGCGCGCTCGACCCCCGTGGAATATTTGCGGCGCAGCTTCCCCTTGAGCCAAACAGTGAACACGGTGCTGCTGTATGAGTAACTCCCCGGCAACTGGATCGCGCGTAGTCCTTACGGGCGGTACGGGATTCGTCGGCAAGGTCGTACTTGCCGAACTTCTCCGGCGCCGGGAAGAACTGGGCATAGACCTCATCTATCTGCTCATCCGGCCGCGTGGCCGGCGGAGCCCGATGGATCGCTTCAACAAGTCGTTGGCCTCATCGCGCGCGTTTTCGTTGCTGGACCCTGCGTGGCGGAATTACTGCGTTCCAATTGGCGGCGACGTCGTGGACGATGGTCTTGGCCTCTCGCCTGAAGATTCCGCGTTGCTTCGCAGCGAAGCCACGCAGTTCATTCACTGCGCGGCATCGATCAGGTTCGACCTTCCGATTGCCGACGCTGCGGCAATCAACATCACCGGCGCGCTCAAGGTTCTCGATTTCGCCAGGGAGTGCACAGCTCTCCAGCGGCTCGTGAGCGTTTCAACCGCCTACGTGACACCGCATCCCGGCGGCGACACGCTAGTGGTGAAGGAAGAGCTAGTCAAACTTCCCTTCGACGCAACTGAAGTCTACGAAGAAATCATACTCGGCAACTCGGATGAAAAGGCGCTCATGGCGCGCACCGGCCATCCGAACACGTACACGTTCACGAAATGCCTAGCAGAGTCGCTCTTGTACGAGCGCAGGGGTGACGTTCCGCTCACGCTGCTGAGACCGAGTGTTGTGTCTGCATGCCGCCGGCGTCCGTTCCCGGGGTGGATAGACAGTCACGCCGCGTATGCTGCGTTCATTTCGCTTCTGGGCGCGGGCCATCTGCGCGTTGCGCGGGTCAATCCCACGGCAGTGCTGGATGTCGTTGCCTGTGACGATGTCGCGGACCGCATCATCTCATCTGCATTCGAGCCGGCTCACCAGAAGCCGTTCGTGATTCGGCATGCGGTGGCCGGATTGGAGAACAGTGGCGAGATGTCACGCCTCGCGTACACTCACGAGCGGCATTTTCAGGCGCATCCTCACGAGCGTGCCGCGCGCTGGGCGTATCTCGGGGCGTCGCGCGCGTCGTTCAGGTTCCATGAACTGGTTCATCACCAGGTGCCGCTAGGGGCCGCGCGGGTTGCAACCAAGCTCAAGGGTGAGAAGAGAGCAGCCGTCAAGCTGGAGAAGCTGACGCGCGGGCTGGGGTATCTGGACGAGGCGTTCCATTACTTCTGCCATCACACCTTCGATTTCAAGACGGTGTTTCCGCCTCTCGAGGAATTCAACCTCGATTCGTATCTGCAGACGGTGTCCGACGGAATCTCGGAGCATCTGCTCAAGCGCAATCCTGTGCAGGCGCCATTGAGAATGCACGGGTCCGATATGAGCTGGGCTCTGAAGCAGCCCGAGGGCAATGCGACAACGCGGATGTTCGCGTATGTCATTCGCAAGGCGCTGCGTGCGGGCGAGACAGAAATCACGTTCAATGAAGTGGAGATCAAGGCGGCCCTGTCGGAGATAGGCCCCGAGGATCTGGTGATTCTGGCTCCCAGTCACCGGAGCTATATGGATTTCCTGGTGACGTCTCTGCTTTGTTTTGCACATCCGGGTCTCGGACTCAAGCTGCCGCGTGTAGCGGCGAGCGATGATTTCGCCCGCATTCCGATTGTTGGCAAGCTGCTGCGCGCCGCCGGTGCGTTTTACATCAAGCGCGGAGTTGGCGCTCCTGATCCGGAGTTGACGAAGCAGATTGCTGATCTCGTGGACTCAGGCCAGTCGCTGGAGTTCTATGCAGAGGGAACAAGGAGCAGATCGCGGCGCTTCCTGAAGCCAAAACGCGGGCTCCTCAGGGCAATTCAGCAGGCAGGGAGGCCGGCAGTGGTTGTTCCGCTGTCTATCAGCTATGACCGGATTGCCGAGGAAGAGGGATTTCTGCGCGAGCTCGAGCATGGCATGAAGCATAAGAGTGGATTGCTGCCGCTGCTCCAGTGGACGCGGCGGCTGGTGCGAGACGAAATCCGGCTCGGACGCATTCACATCCGGGCAGGCAAGCCGTTGCGCATAGGTGCTGACACCGACATTGGAAACCTGAGCCGGGAGATCGTTTCGGAGCTCCAGAGTCACAGCTCCGTGACAACGTTTCATATCCGCGCGTTCTGTGCACGTCATCGCTCGCTCGGAATTGATCCAGCGGAGCTTCGCTCTGCAATCGTTCAGCGCGGCGGACTGGTGATTGACAGCCCGCTCGGCGGGGACGACCAGGTGCCTGACCTTCTTCAGCGAACCTACGACGCGCAGTGGATGCATCTCTTCTATCCTGATGCGCTGGCCCGGGTGCCGGAGAATGCGGCTGTCACTTCGCACATACGGCGGAACGGGTTTGTGATTCCTGCCGGGGTGGCGCAGATCGATGACCATGTAACGGATGCCGTGATCGAGGCGCTGTTCGAGCCGATCTGCCGCGACTATGAGACCGTTGCTCGGGAGATAGAAAAGCTGCCGCCGAACGGCAAAATCACGGCTCACGAGATGGTAGCACAGATGGATGGAGTGTTTCTGGGCGATGTTGAAGACGCGCTGCTCGATCTTGCGGAGCGTGGAGTTCTTGCGCGTGATCGTGAAGTGTTCCGCTGGGCGAATGGTGTTCGTGACCTGACGAGTTACCGGAACGAGTGCAGATGGCGCGGAACGGTCAGATACGACAAGATGATCTCCTGAATTCCGGGGCGCCTGACGGTTCTGCGGCGCCGCGTGGATCGGGCAGCATGGGACGTCAGGAGGCGAGCTGGATTGCGCGCCGACGCTTTCGATACAAGTATCACGGAACCCTGCCTTTCGAGGCCGTGAGGGATGCGCTGAAGACCGGCGATATCATCCTCTTCCATAAGACAACCCGCAGCGGACTGCTCGACACTATCGAGCTGGATTTTATCACTCCGCTGTTCTTTCCCAACAACGAATTTCGTCATTGCGGAATCATCGTCCGGCGCGAGGATGAACTATTCGTCCTGGAATGCACCGAGCAGTCGCACTCCGGGCGGAATCATGCGCGCTATCTGACCGGCGGCACGGGAATCCGCGAAGTGCCGCTCGAACCTTTGCTGCACGAATACAATCTCGACAATGGGGACCCTCACTTTGGTGTGAGGCATATCTCGACGGAGATTGCACTCGATGACCTGATGGAGGTGGTGAGTGCGCTAGGGCCGGTCAGCTATCTCAAGGGCCACCGCAGCGTTCCCATCTGGCTGTCTCAGTACGTATTGCCACGGCGAATTCTCAACAGAGTCATCGACCTGCACGCGCACCAGATGATGTGCTCCGAATTTGTGCATCGTGTGTTGTCCGGTTGTGGTGTTCTCAGGGAGTTTCCGTCGAAGTTGTTTGCTCCCTATGTGATCGAGAACGCTCAGCTGTTTCGTCGCCACGAGGTGTCGGAATTTTCGGAGGTCCGTCGCTTTACATATTCTCCGGTTGGCTGAGGGGACGGGAAAAACTGTTGTAACACTGAATTGTAAATTAGCGTTTGACAAACCTTCCCGGCTGGCCAATAATTGTCGGCTGTGACCCCCACTGTTCGCATTGGCTCCCATTGGCCCGTTCGGCTTATCGCCGTCCTTCTCGTACCACTCTCCAGCGCTGCGGGCCAGGGGCACTCACACGCCGAGTACCCGGCTGCGATAGCGGTCAGTCGCATCCCCGGGCCTGCGATCCTCGAAAACCAGTCCCGGCTTCCGCACACGGTTGAAGTCACTATTGTTGCCGAGCCGTCGCTGCTTTCGCTGGTCCCGGGGCGCTCGACGGCGGGTTATACGTACAACGGACGGGTTCCCGGTCCGATGCTCGAGGCATACGAGGGCGACAAGGTCATCGTCCACTTCATCAACAAACTGCCCGAGGCATCCACCATTCATTGGCACGGCCTCCACATTCCGAACAAATCAGATGGGAGCCCATTTTATCCTGTGGCACCGGGGGGCACCTACGACTACGTGTTCACCCCTCAAAAGGGAAGCGCCGGGACTTACTGGTATCACCCGCATCCTGATCACGTAACCGGCGGGCAGATCGCGAAGGGGCTCTTTGGCGCCTTCATCATCCGTTCGCATGACGATCCCCTGCCGGCATCGATCACCGAGAAAGTTCTGATTTTGTCAGACAACCGGTTCAGGCCGGACGGCTCGCTCGACATTCCGCATCCTGACTCGCTGCAAGGAATAATTGACTTTTCCAACGGAAGAGAGGGAGACTTTCTGTATGTGAATGGCGAAGTGATGCCGACGATCAGCATACGGAGCGGCGAGGTCCAGCGCTGGCGCATCATCAATGCTTCGGCGGCGCGGGTTTACCGGCTGGCGATACCCGGTCAGACACTTCTTCACATTGGAAGTGATGGTGGCCTGTTCGAGCACCCGGTTGAAGTGAAGGAAATTCTCGTCGCCAACAGTGAGCGGGTTGAAGTGCTCGTCAGGGGAACGGGTGAGCCCGGCTCGACCACGGTATTACAGAATCTTCCCTATGATCGGTACGTACCGCAGACCCGGCCGTACGGCTGGAAGAAGACTCACCACCTCCTGACGTTGCAATACTCCGGTGACACGCCGGTCGCGCCCGTTGCTATTCCAGCCTCACTGCGGCGCATTCCAGCAATCGACACGTTGAGCGCAAAGCGTCGACGGGTGTTCGTGATGCAGCAGGGATTCATCAACGGAAAACTTCATGCGATGGACCGCGTGGACGAGCGCGCAAAGCTCGGAGACACCGAGATCTGGGAAGTCGAGAATCTCGTAGGTATGGATCACCCATTTCATCTGCACGGGTTCCAGTTCCAGGTGATCGATCGCGATGGTGTTGCTGAACCTTTCAGGAGCTGGAAGGACACCATGAACGTGCCAAAGCATTCGGTGGCGCGATTCATCGTGAAGTTCGACGATTTTGCCGGAAAGTGGATGTATCACTGCCACATCCTCGATCACGAAGATCGTGGGATGATGGGCGTTCTCGAAGTCAAATAAAAAGGAGGCACCAATGAAGCGATGGCTGACAGGTGTTGCGTTGATGGCTTCGTGTTTCGCAGTCATGATGTCGGTGGCGGCGTGGACAAGTGAAGGAAATACCGAGGAAAGCGCGCAGGCGGCGGCACAGACGAAGGCGAAGCAGATAGCGCGTGGAAGGTTCCTGATGATCTCCCACGATTGCGGCGGATGTCACGGTGG
>JBKJNN010000057.1:0-54744 GCA_046593625.1 Gemmatimonadaceae bacterium
GCGCCTCTATCTAACGGGGCCGACGGGGCTCGAACCCGCGGCCTCTCGAGTGACAGTCGAGTGCTCTAACCAAACTGAGCTACGGCCCCTCCTGCATCCTGCATCGTCCGACAGCGACGATTCCCCAACCCTACATAGCCCCAAGGGGAATCGAACCCCTCTCTGCACCGTGAAAGGGTGCCGTCCTAACCGATAGACGATGGGGCCGATCTACCAGCCACAACCAGCCAATTCCACCACAACACAATAGCGCTAACGGGATTCGAACCCGTGTTTGGGCCTTGAGAGGGCCCCGTCCTAGTCCCCTAGACGATAGCGCCGAAAATACTTCAACCCTCTGCGCCTCTGCGCCTCTGCGCCTCTGCGCCTCTGCCTTCTCTGTGCCTCTTTTTTCACAGGCCCGGCAGGAATCGAACCTGCAACCGCCGGTTTTGGAGACCGGTGCTCTACCAATTGAGCTACGGACCTAACTTGCCGACGTTCGTTCCCAACTTTCTTCAGCGAGGGTGGCTGACGGGAATTGAACCCGCAACCCCCGGTGCCACAGACCGGTGCTCTAACCGATTGAGCTACAGCCACCATGTGTCCTGCGCTTGCATCTTAACGGGTAACAAACTTCGAATCAACAACCGCCGACCTGACGTTACTCCTTGAATCTATCCATGTACTCGCCGGTACTCGGATTCACACGCACCTTCTCACCTGTCTTCACAAATTCGGGAACGTTGATCGTCACTCCGTTCTCGAGCTTCGCCGGCTTCGAAGAAGCGTTCTTCGTGGCCGTCTTCATCACCGCCGAAGTATCCACGATTTCGAACACCATCGAGTTTGGAAGCGTGATGCCGATGGGGCGACCGTTGTAATACTCGGCCTGAATCTTCATTTCCGGCTGCATCCACTGAGCATTGTCACCCAGCGCCTCCTCATCCATCTCTAGCTGATCGTAGTTCTCCGTATTCATGAAGTGGAACGTATCCCCTCCCTGATACAGAAACTCGAGATCGTGCGTCTCCATCGACGCCTTCTCCACCGTATCGGCAGCGCGAAAGCGATGCTCGAAGTTGGAACCAGTACGCAGGTTCTTGAGCTTCGCCTGCACCATCGCGCGGAGGTTGCCAGGCGTATGATGCCGGAACTCGACCACACGGCATGGATCGCCCTCATAAACCAGAACCATACCTCGGCGAATCTGTGTTGCGGGAAATGCCATCGTCCAAATCCAATTTTAGCGGCGCCGGATCACGCACCCAACCATGGGGGCGCCACTCCTGTCACGCGTTTAGGCCCGTTTCAAGACAAGCCTCGAAATTTAACGAAGCCGCCTCTGGGCGTAAACCTCCCGAACCACCGGCTCGACGGCGCGCCAGACGTTAGAAGCCACAATTCGCTCTCCCCGCACGTTGGGATGCACTCCGTCGGCCTGGTTCAGCTCCACCTTGCCGGCAACACCCTCCAGCAGGAAGGGCACGAGAGTCAGACCCTCGCGGCGTGCCACCTCCGAATACGCCCGCCGAAACCTTGACGTATATGCCTTTCCCAGATTCGGCGGAGCCTCCATCACTGCCAGCAGAATCCTGACGCGCGGCTGTCTAGCCCTGATTTTCGACACGATCGAACCGATGTTCGCAGCGAGCGAGTCAGGATCGAGAGCCCTAAGCGCGTCATTGCCCCCCGTTTCAACCACGACAATGTCCACCGGCCGCTGCAGCGCCCAGTCAATACGACGCAGCGCCCCCGCAGAAGTCTCGCCCGAAAGTCCCGCATTTACGGCCAGAACAGGCGAACCTGCAGAGTCCGCCATTCTCTCTATCATCGCGGGGAATGCCTGAGACGGATCCAGTCCATAACCCGCCGTCAGGCTCGTTCCGAAAAACAACACGGTAACTTTCCCCGTATCAGGTGACGTAGTGCGTACAGCTGCAGTGCCGGCAACCTGCGACGGAGTGCCATTCCCCGCAGCCGGCGCTCCAGTATCAGCTTCGCCCACATTCCGGTCGGCAGTACAAGCCGCCGCAGATATCAGCAATCCAGCCATCAGGATCTTCATGCTCATTGCAAAGGAAGTTACAAGGGAATACCGCAGCGGCGACCAGCAGCTCGCGGTTCTGCGCAACGTTTCATTCACCATTCCGCAAGGCGGCTTCGTCGCAATCGTCGGACCGTCCGGAAGCGGGAAGACCACGCTGCTCGGCCTGCTCGCCGGACTCGATACACCGACCAGCGGGAAGGTGATCCTCGATGGCCACGATCTCACCACCATGAGCGAGAACCAGCGGGCGAAACTTCGAGGTGAGAAAGTCGGATTTGTGTTCCAGAGTTTCCAGCTCATCCCGACGCTCACCGCCCGCGAAAACGTGCAGGTCCCTCTCGAGCTTCAAGGCATTTCCGGCGCCGCCGATCGCGCCGACGAACTGCTCGAAAGAGTCGGACTCGGCAAGCGCGGCCATCACTTCCCCATGCAGCTCTCAGGCGGTGAACAGCAGCGAGTGGCAATCGCCAGAGCATTCGCAAACTCGCCGCGCATCCTTTTCGCCGACGAACCCACCGGAAATCTCGACGCAACCACCGGCATCAAGGCGTTCGAGCTGCTCGAATCGCTCAACCGCGAATCCGGCTCGACAATCGTGCTCGTAACGCACGATGCCATTCTCGCCGAGCGCGCCGCGCGTACGATTCGGCTGAGTGATGGGAGTGTTGTGGGCGACACCGAGGCCGCGGCGTGAGCGAAAGCAACGCCCGGTTTCGTAACAAGGCATCACTCAGACAGCTCGCCGGACTCACCTGGCGCGAGAGCCGCAGCGCGCGGCGGCGCCTGCTGCTCTATATGTCGGCGATCTCTCTCGGTGTCGCCGCACTTGTTGCCATCGACTCCTTTGCAAGCAACGTCACACGTTCCATTCGCGATCAGTCCAGATCACTTCTCGGTGGTGATATTTCCTTCACCTCGAGGCGCCCGCTGTCGGACGCCCAGAAAGCGATTCTCGATACACTCAAGAAAAACTCAAAGGCGGAGTACGCCCGCGTTACGACTTTCCCGTCCATGGCGCTCGTGGCACGAAGCGGAAAGACGCGGCTCGTACAGGTGCGCGCGGTCAGCTCCAACTACCCGTTCTATGGCGTAATCACTACGTCGCCGGCAAATCGCTGGAGCTCACTCCAGACTGCACCTGTCGCGCTGGTAGACCCTTCGCTGCTCGTTGCCCTCAGCGCCAACGTCGGCGATACAGTTTCGCTCGGCGTGATGAAGTTTGTCATCGGCGCAACGCTTTCCGACGTGCCCGGAACTCCTGGTGTTGCAGAGATCATTGGACCGCGCGTGTTCATCCCCGAACGCTACCTGCCGGAGACGCAGCTGCTTGTCTTTGGAAGTACGGCCGAGTACGGCGTGATGGCGCGGCTGCCGCAGGGGGCTGATCCAAAGAAGACAATTCAGCCGTTCAGAAAGTCTCTCGAGAAAGAACAGCTTCGCGCCGTGACCGTAACGCAGAGCCAGGAGAATTCGACAGAGGCAATTCAGCAGCTCAGCCAGTTCATTGGAATAGTTGGCCTCGTTGCGCTGCTCCTCGGCGGCGTTGGCGTTGCCAGCGGCGTGCGCGCCTTTGTCTCGCGCAAGATCGACACAGTCGCGATTCTCAGGTGTCTCGGCGCGTCGAGCGGCCAGGTCCTGGCGATGTACGTTGCGCAGGCTGCAGCGATGGGACTGATCGGCGCAATGGCCGGAGCGGCTCTGGGTGTGGCTGTTCAGTTCGGACTGCCATCGGTATTCCAGGACTTTCTTCCGGTTGACGTGGATGTCGTTCTCGAACCCATGGCAATTCTCATGGGAATTGCAGTCGGCGGATGGATCGCTCTCATTTTCTCGCTGAGGCCGCTGCTGGCGCTGAGAAACGTCTCGCCACTCCAGACACTCCGGCGCGATGCTGATTCGGAAATCCTCAGGATGCGCTGGAACGACGTGGCGCGTGTTACCGTGAATGTTGCGCTCGTGGCCTCAGTCGTCGGCATCGCACTGCTTCGCGCCTCAAACGTGAAACAGGGACTCTGGATCAGCGGCGCTACGCTTGGCGTGCTCGGTGTGCTGACGGCAAGCGCGATACTCCTTTCATGGATTGCGCGGCGAACACTGCGCGCCGGGTGGCCGTACGTCATTCGTCAGGGCGTTGCGAACCTCTACCGGCCGGCCAACCAGACAAGGTCTGTGATTCTCTCGCTCGGTTTCGGAGCGTTCCTCATAACCACGCTTTATCTCGTACAGGGAAATCTGCTCGGCAGATTCGAGTTCAATGCTGCCGCGTCTCAGGCAAATCTCGTGTTCTTCGACATCCAGGACGATCAGGCCGCAGGTGTTGACTCGATCGTACGCGCAAATGGGCGAATCGTTCAGTCGGCTCCCGTTGTCACGATGCGCATATCGAAAATCAACAATCGCACTGTCCAGGACATCGTAGACGATTCGCGCGCGAAACGCACTGCAGACTCGCTGGCCAGGGCAAGGAGCGGTGAGGTTGCCGCTCCACCGGCACGCCGCGCAAACCAGCAGGGTGGCGGGAGACGAACCGGGCAGGCGCAGTCCGGAAGGCCCTCGTGGGCACTCAGGCGTGAATACCGCTCCACGTTTCGAGACAGTCTGACAACTGAAGAAAAGCTTTCGTCCGGCAAGTGGTTCAGCGCGGCCGCAATCGCAGGCGGGAGCGACACCACAGAGATGTCATTTGAGAAAGACGTTGCCGAAGAACTTCAGGTGAAGCTGGGCGACGTAGTCACGTGGAACGTTCAGGGCGTGGAAATTCCTGCGAAGGTCACGAGTTTTCGCGAGGTGATCTGGGCCCGTTTCGAGCCAAACTTCTTCGCGGTCTTCCCTTCTGCAGCGTTGCAGAGTGCACCGAAGCAGCATGTTCTCCTAGCCAGCGTTCCGGGTTCGGCGGTGGCAGCGCTTCAGAGGGATATAGTGACACGATTTCCCAATGTCTCGAGCGTGGACCTGACTCTGATAAAGGAAACGGTCCAGAAAATTGTAGAGAAAGTATCGGCAGCTATGCGCTTCATCGCTCTGTTCAGTCTTGCAATGGGAGTTCCGGTATTGTTCAGCGCGGTTGCCGCAACGCGCCGCGATCGCATTCGCGAAGGCGTTCTGCTCAAGACACTCGGCGCGTCGCGCGGCCAGATAATGCGAATTCTTCTGGCGGAATACGCGCTGATGGGGCTGCTCGGAAGTCTGACCGGAATGCTGCTGGCAATCGGGGGAGGATGGGCACTCACACACTATGTGTTTGAAACTCCATACTCTCCGGCACTTCTTTCCGCGGCAATGATAGCGCTGGCGATGCTCAGTCTCACGATTGCGATCGGGTTGCTGGCGGGCCGGGATGTATTTCGGGAAACGCCGATGTCTGCTCTGCGCGATGCATGACCCGACCGTAAACTCGCGAACTGAGCCAGCGCCAGTTCGCGAGTTACCTTAAGTCGCTACTGCGTTCGCAGTATGACGAAGTTTGCTCCCGCAAAACTCGCGGCCGTAGTGAGATCGGTTTTGAGAAAGCGGAAAGTCCGCGCGGGTGCCCCCGCGGCTCGTGTGAAAATGAAATAGTTGCCAGACGCCGAGCGTGCCTGGAGGTTTGCCGCCAGAAATCCTGAGCCGCTGACCTGTGTTGGAACCAGCGGAAACGTCGGTGATGGGTCGTTGGTGGCGCGCCTCGTGTTGTCGCGCATGTCGTAAGTCTTGTAAGTGTACCTGGCGGCCAGGCCAGGAATTCCCGCGTCGTCTGCATAGTTGGCGACCATCCAGCCGGCGACAAGGGTGTCGAACGGTACATTCCCGGCATGGGAGCGCAAATTGACCACTCCTGTATCAGGCCCGGGGACGAGCGACTTGATGAACGCCTGTACGTTGCCGCCAGGAGCATATTGGTCTGCCGTGTAGCGAAGCAGAGCCCATGCGGCGCCGCGATCCGCCAGCGATGAATCCGCGAACCGGCTGGTGGGCGCGTTGGGACCGGGATTGGCCAGATACAGCCGCAGCCGCGCGAAGTTCTGGAAGAAGAATGCGTTGTAGTCGTTGGCATTGGTGAAGAGCTGCGCAAACGTGTAATTCCCCGTTTCGGTCAGCCCCTTGAGTACCCGCCCATTCAGATCTTCGGCGAAGTGCGCAAGTGCCTCGTCGAGCCAGATTGACTCGAAATCCTTCGTGACGGTGCTCCGGAACCGCTCCGAGGAATTGATCATGTGCTGGAACTCGTGGGCGATTGTTCCGCGGGTACCCTGCCTCACCTGTGCCTTAGTGCGCACGTTGTTGTTGATGGATCCGAGCGGGTCAGGTGTGAGGAGATAGAAAATTTCCGCCACGTTGCTCTGCGCGCAGGAATTCGTTCCTGTGGTGGGAAACAGATCGCCGGCGAAGAAGAAACCTCCCACAAAGCCGTTGGAGTTCGCGGCGGTCAGCTTGTTTACCTCTGGCGTATACAGAATCACGATCCGGGAATTGTTGTCCTGGTCGAGCGGAGTGCCGAAATACGAAACGTCCGTCGGATAAATGAGATTGTCGAACTCGGTCGCAATCTCCTGAAAGTCCGTGTCGGTGAACCCGTTTGCAGGCGATGTATCATCCGTATAGATGATCGCCCGGGTGCTGATGTACCTGACCGTTGCCGTTACCGTCGTAAAATTCGTGCAGGTTTTCGGAACCTTGTACGTCGTCTTGTCGCCGACGTTGGGAATTGCGGCCGCGCTCACCGACTTCCTGATGCCTCCATCCAGCATGCGCGACTGGTATTCGCGGGAGGCCCCACGAATGTCGAGCTCGCGGCGCTCCATCCTCCGGAGATTCGACTCGAACGTCGCCTGAAGCGCTCCCGGCAGTTCTACTGGTGCAACACTGAGCTGAGAGATCAGTCTTGTTGGACTCACGAGAAGATTGCCCGCTGGAATGTTCTCGCCCTCGTCTGACTTTATCGCATAAGTATTGAGCACGTCCGGGACAGCATTGGTGTTGGCCGCAATCACTATGTACTGCGACGCTGCGGCAGTTGAAGCAATCTTGATGCAGCCCTTTGTATCGGCCGAACTCAGGACTCTGACCTCACCGGTTGCCAGTGTGACACTGACGGGCCCGGACTCGCACGATTGCGCGGTGGCAATCACAGTGACCGCTGCGGTCCCGGTCACGCCGTCGACGGTGCCTTGGATAGTCGCATTCCCAGGTGCCACGCCTCGAATCACCCCCGCCGCGGTCACGGTCGCTACGCTCTGGTTGAGACTCGTCCAGGCAATGACCTTCCCGCTGAGCGGATTGCCGTTCTGATCCTTCACGATCGCACTGGCTTGTGCCGTCTCGCCAACCGAGATGAGTGTTGGGGTAGAACTGACAACCACGGTGGTAGTCACGAGTGGTTCCGTGCCGTCCGTGCCCTTGCATGCACCTGCCAGAATCATGGCGAGCAGAAATCCATACTTACGCATTCAGCACTTCTCCGGACGGGTGTGAGGGCGGAACCGGGTCAAGCCTAATACACAGAACACGCGAAAAAGGTGTAACCCTAAGCTATCGTTAATACTCCGTTTCCTGCCAGACGGATTGCGCTCGGGATGGGTCACTTGATCCCGGTCGGCCCAGTTACGTGTCAAAACGGATAGTCGGGTTCATTGACACGCATTTCCAGGGGCGATACGTTCGCCGCTCCCCGCCCCAAATCGCCGCCCTGAATCGAAACCGCGAGACAAAACCGAATGAACCGCCGCACTGTACTTATCATGGTAGTCGCCCTGGCCGCCTGCGCCCCCGCGGCTTCGCCGATCGCCACCCCAGCCTCTCCAGGTACCGCCAGCAACCGGTTGCTGGGAGAAGCCCACCCCGGAGCAACCACGCCCCTCGGCCCGCAGGACTCGGCGTGGGTGGAGGCAACGCTTCGCTCGCTATCGGTGCGGGACCGGATTGCGCAGCTCATCGTGCCATGGGTTCCCGGAGAGTATGCGGCCGTCGGATCGCCCGAATACGAGCAGGTTCGCGCCTGGGTTCAGGATGACAAAGTAGGCGGCCTGATATTGTCGATGGGGCTGCCTCACAGCTACGCCGCCAAACTGAACCACATGCAGCGTCTCGCCGCAGTTCCCCTCCTTATAGCGTCGGACATGGAGAACGGGACTGGAATGCGATTGGGCGGCTCCTACGCGCTCCCGTCAATGCTTCCACAGGGTGGAGGAACAGTTTTCCCGCCCGTGATGGCTCTCGGCGCTACCGGCTCCGACGACCTCGCTTATCAGCTCGGAAAGGTACTCGGCGCTGAAGCTCGCGCGGTTGGCGTGCACCTCACGTTCGGCCCTGTGCTGGACGTCAACGCGAACCCGCTGAACCCAATCATCAACGTGCGGTCATTCGGCGAAGATCCCGCGCTCGTTTCGAGATTGTCGGCAGCGTACATCCGCGGCGCGCGTGAAAACGGCCTGATGACGACCGGCAAGCATTTTCCCGGTCATGGGGATACAGAAACCGATTCCCATATCGGACTTCCGACGATTCGCGCAGACCGCGCGCATCTGAATGCTGTGGATCTTCCACCGTTCAGAAATGCGGTGGGCAACGGCATCGACGCCATCATGACGGCTCACATCGCTGTGGTCGGCGTACTCGGGGACAGTGCTCCTCCCGCAACTCTTTCTCCTTTCTTCATGACGGATGTTCTCCGCAATGACATGGGCTTCAAAGGTCTGCTCGTCACCGATGCGATGACGATGGGTGGAGTGGCAAACCGGTACGGGAACACCGAGCCGCTCGTTCTCGCACTGATGGCAGGCGCTGACATTCTCCTCATGCCGCACAGTGTTCCCGAAGCGATCAACACGCTTTTGACGGCGGTGCAGTCGGGGCGAGTGAAGCCGGAGCGCATCGATGAATCGGTGAGGCGGATACTGCGCATGAAGGCGCAGGCCGGACTGCGTTCAGGACGGCTTGTCGATCTCAATGCCGTCGACACGATAGTGAACACACCCGTTCGTTCGGCGGTCGCGCGGAACGTGGCCGAGCGGTCGATTACGCTGGCGCGTGATGAGAAGGCGCTCGTTCCGCTGCGCCGCGCTGGAAAACGGATACTGTCTATCACCTACGCGGATGGCAGCGACCGGATTGCCGGACGCATTTTCAATGAGGAGCTGCGGCGCGGCGGCTTCAAGGTTGCCGCGACTACCGTGGATTCGCGATCCACCCAGTCGGATTTCGACGCACTACGGATCCAGGCAGACTCGGCTGATGTCGTGATTGCTTCCGCATATGTATTTCCGCGTGATGGCGCCGGAACGATCGGAACGTCAGGAGGATTTCCTGCACTGGTAGAGCAGCTCGGAACGGCTGGTAAGCCCGTGGTGGCAATTTCGTTTGGCAATCCGTATCTGGTGAGCACGTTTTCGAATGTCGGGAGCTACATGCTGGCCTGGGGCGGTGCGCCCGTCTCCCAGCGTGCAGCAGCTCAGGCGTTGCTCGGTGAAAAAGCCATCTCCGGCCGGCTCCCCATATCGATTCCGCCGTGGTTCAAGACCGGCGACGGACTCGCACGCGCGGTGACGCAGGCCGGCCCGGGAAATTGAGGCGCTCCACTGAACTCCGGTCAGTTGCTGCGTGCGGGATCGGGTTGCTGATGTCGATGGCTTGCGCGCCCCGTGTCTCTCTCGCGCCTGTGGGCGTGAAGATGGAAGCCGCTCCAACTCTCGTGCTGTCCGTTCCGCACAGTGTCGGCATGCGCGACGGTCTGAACGCCACGCTCGACTCCATCATGAAAATCGGAATTGCTGAAGGAGCTGCACCCGGGGCATCGCTCGCCGTTGGACGTTACGGGCGCCTCGTGCACATGAATGGCTATGGTCGCCTCGACACCGCCCAGGCATCTCCGGCGGTCGACGAGAATTCCATCTACGACATGGCGTCGCTCACCAAGGTCATCGCGACTACTACCGCCGCGATGATCCTGGAAGATAAGGGACTGCTGGACCTCGACCGCACAGTTGCCAGCTATCTGAGCGAATTCAACGCACCGGACAAGGCGGGCATCACCGTGAGAATGATCGTCACTCACCGGGGCGGACTCGAGGCATTTGCGGCTCTTTACAAGGACTTCAAGGGACGCGAGCAGTACCTCACACAGATCAACGCCCGCCCTCTCAAGGCACAGCCGGGAACTGCGACAGTTTACAGTGACTGGGACATGATCCTTATGCAGTTCATCATTGAGCGCATCACAGGCCAGACGCTCGACCGTTTTGTGTCGGAGCGTGTGTTTGCGCCGCTCGGCATGGCGAGCACGATGTTCAATCCGGATAGCACAACTTATTTCTCGCGTATCGCGCCAACCGAGATAGACAGTGCGCGCGGGGGCCTGGTGCGCGGCAAGGTGCACGATGAGAACGCGTGGGCGATTGGAGGCGTTTCAGGCCACGCGGGCCTGTTCTCTACCGTCCGCGACCTGAGTGTGTTCGCGCAGATGTTGCTGAATGGGGGCGAGTACAACGGTGTGCGCATAGTCAAGCCGGCTACGCTCGCACGCTGGACAGCGCAGCAATCCGGAACGTCGAGCAGAGCGCTTGGCTGGGACACGCCCTCAAAGGGATCGAGTTCCGGCAGCTATTTTTCATCGCGCAGCTTTGGGCACACCGGATTCACGGGGACGTCCATCTGGATCGATCCGGAGCGGAGCCTCTTCGTGATACTGCTTACAAACCGCGTGAACCCCGTACGCGACAATCAGCGCCATATTCCGCTGCGGCGCGCAATCGCCGACGCCGCGCAGCAGTCCATATTCGATGCACCGCTTATCAACTGGGAGACAGTTCGTTGAACGCACAGGCACGTGAACGCGTCAAAGTCGTAATCGCGCCGTACGATGACATTGCTGCAATCGTTGCACGCCGGATCGCTGAGGTCATAGCGTCGCGAAGGGCCGCCGGTGCACAGCCGGTGCTGGGACTCGCCACCGGCAGCACGCCCATTGGAGTATATCGCGAGCTCATTCGCATGCACCGTGAAGACGGGCTCGACTTCTCGGATGTGGTGACGTTCAATCTCGATGAGTACTACCCGATGAGGCCTGACAGCATCCACAGCTACAACCGCTACATGTGGGAGAATCTGTTCGAGCACATCAACATAAAGCCACAGAACGTTCACATTCCTGACGGATCGGTTGAACGCGAAGGTCTTGTCAGAGACACTGAAGCGTACGAAGAAGCTATTCGCGCTGCTGGCGGCATCGATCTCCAGATACTCGGTATTGGCAAGACGGGCCATATCGGCTTCAATGAGCCGGGATCTGGAATCGACTCCCGCACGCGTCCCATTGCGCTCGACACTATCACGCGACGGGATGCAGCGGCGGATTTCTTCGGCGAGGACAACGTGCCGACCGAAGCAATCACGATGGGCGTAGCGACGATCATGGAGGCGCGCGAGGTCGCCCTCATCGCTACGGGCGAGCACAAGGCGGGCATCATCAAGCGGGCAGTAGAGGGCGATCCAGCTCCCGATGTCGCGGCGACGTACCTCCAGCATCATCCCAACGCTGTCTTCTATGTCGATCCTGCTGCGGGAGCTGAGCTGACACGGGTTCGCACTCCGTGGATTGTGGGCGAAGTCACCTGGACGCCAGAGCTGGAAATGTCAGCCGTTACGTGGCTCAGCGAAGTCACCGCGAAGTCTATTCTCAAGCTCGACAGCATCGATTACCGTGAGCATCACCTGAGTTCTCTGCTTGCGAAATACCAGCAGGCGGGACCTTTGAACGGAGAGGTGTTCAACGCACTTATCTCCAAGGTCCGCGGGAGGAGCAAACTGCCGTCGAATCTCGATATCGTCGTCTTCTCTCCTCACCCCGACGATGACGTGATCTCGATGGGCGGCATGCTCAACAAGCTCCACCAGAATCAGAATCGGATAATTGTCGCGTACCAGACGTCGGGCAACATCGCGGTATTCGATCACGAGGTTCGGCGTTACGTGGACTTTCTCCGCCGCTTCAACCGCGATTTTTCGAATACGGATAACGCTTACCGCGATCTGATCGAGAAAGTCGAAAAGTTTCTCGATACCAAAGCGCCGGGCCAGGTAGACATTCCCGAAGTGCAGACCATCAAGCGCAGCATTCGCGAGGCGGAGGCAGTTTCCGGCATCGAGACGTTCGGAATGCACCGTGATCAGGCGCGCTTCCTCAATCTTCCCTTTTATCAGACTGGCAAGACACGGAAGGACCCTATCGGGCCTGGAGATGTCGAGATCACGCTCGACCTCCTGGAGAAACACAGACCGTCGCTGATTTTCGTCGCCGGCGATCTCTCCGATCCGCATGGTACCCACCGCATGTGCCTGGAGACCGTCGAAGCGGCGCTCGAGCGGTATTCGGGAGATTCACCTGAAATCTGGTATTATCGTGGCGCGTGGCAGGAGTGGGACGTGCGAGAGGCAGATGTTCTCGTGCCGCTTTCGGAGGATGAACTGCGCTGCAAGATTCTCGCGATTTTCAAGCACCAGTCGCAGAAGGATCGCGCGCCCTTCCCGGGTCAGGACGATCGCGAATTCTGGCAGCGCGTCGAGGAACGGAACAAGCACACCGCCGGCGTAGTGGACCGGCTGGGGCTGCCTGAATATTTCGCAATGGAAGCTTACGTGGTTCGCCGGAACGGCGAGCGCGTTGTTCCCGAAACCGTGTCCACGAGCGCGCTGGGAACGCCGGTGGCTCGGACTGCGCCTAAGCCGAGGGCGCGCTAGACCGCTCGAACTCGCGGGCGCGTGTCTCCAGCATGAGCTTCGGATCGTCGGTGATAATCCCATTCACACCGGCCTTCCACAGCTTCACTGCCTTGCGCGGATCGTTGATGGTCCAAACGTGCACTCGGCAATTGTGCTTCGGGCCGATGCGTGCAAATCGGCGCACCGGCAGCGGAAGTCCGTGGTAGTTGAGCGGAATACAGAGCGCTCTGTAACTGAAAGGGGTGATCGGGCGGTAGAGGACAACCTCCCGCATGAGCCGGGCGACGTCGGCAGATGTTGAGCCGTAGGCGATGTCCGATTCCCTGAAGATGTCGAGCGCTCCCTCCACGAAAGAATCGACAACACAACGTTCCTCCGCACCATGCTGCTCGATCAGATCTTTCACCGCCTGCGAAGCGGCTGCCGTCTTGATCTCGATGAGCAGCGGCGTGGACGGAAAGGCCTCGAGAACCTCCCTGAAAGCGGGAATGCGAATTTCCTTCCCGCGATACGGATACGTCCGCCCTGCATCCTTTGTGAAATTTGCGCCCGCATCGAGCCGGCTCAGCTCATCGAAAGTCATGTGCGCGACTTCGCCAGCTCCATCGGTTGTGCGCTCCACAGTCGGATCGTGATGCACCACCGCGACGCCATCCGCGCTGAGGCGAATGTCGAACTCGACCGCATCTGCGCCAGCTTCAACCGCCTGGCGGAGCGACTCCATCGTGTTCTCGGGCGCGTGCGCTCGATTTCCGCGATGGCCGATTACCGGGCGAGCGCCTGGCTCGAGAAGAATATTCATACTTCCTGAATATGCAGTATCAAAACGCAAACGGAGCGGCACGCCGAATCAATCTGCGCACCGCTCCGTTCAGGCAGAAGAGGGCTGACTTAGAAAGTCACCTGGAGCCGCGTGATGATCAGACGACCGATGAGTCCGCCCTGCGCGAACTCCTGGTGCCGCTTGTTGGTCAGGTTGGTTCCGTTGACGGAGAACAGCACTCCGTTCAGATTCGAGGGCCGCCAGTGCACGCCCGCGTCGAGCAGAGTGTACGGTTTGATGTTGGCCGAGATGAACGACAGTGCCTGAAATCCATCCACGTGCCGCTCACGCAGTTCGGCGCCCCATCCTGCGTTCTCATTCTTGTAGCGAACAGTGAAAGAGTGCTTGTTCGCCGGCGCATTCAACGAGATGTCCTGCACACCACCAACCTCGGACCGCGGGAACAGATTCTTGTTGACATAGGAATAGGTTCCTGCGAGCGAGAAGCCACGATCGAGAAGCAGTTCGGCGCCCAGGTCACTCCCCCACAAATCGAGGTTTCCGAAGTTCCGGTAAGTGACGATGACATCGCTGCCGGCCGAAAGCGGTGAGTCGAAGTTGACGACGCCGAGCGGCACTCCAGTGGTTGCGCTCCCCGACACACCCCCAAGCCCTCCTGCAATTGTCGGCGCCAGCACGGCGATCTGACTCGCAGGCACACCGATCGCCCCGAGCTGCGTGGCTATATAACCGGCGAGCGTTGTGGCGTCGAGGAAAACGTTCGGCGTTTCAACGATGAGCGGACCCACAAAGTTCTTTCTGTTCTCTTTCCACACATCGACCGAAAGCTGTACGCGGTTCTTGAGTATCCCCTTGTACCCTGTTTCGTAGGTGCTGTGCGTCTCTGGTGAAAGTCGGGCAACGTCGCGGAGGTCGGTCGGCGCGACGTCGACGAACGTTGCGTTACTCTGGAGCACTCGAAGCTTGGTCCCAACCTGCGCACTCGTCGGCTGCAAGCTGGCAAGGTATGAGACGATGCTGGCAGGAACGCCGCCGGCAATGAGCGCGGGGCCGCCGGCTGCGAACGCCGCCTTGTAGAGCAGTGCTGCCTGGGCAGGCAGCGTCTGAACCGTAGCTGTTCCGGTGAACGCCCGCGGAACGCGCATGCACAGTCCGGCGCCCACTCCGCCGGTACACGCATGGCTGAAAGTCAATCCGCTGGCCGGAACTCCAAGCGCACGCACTCCGTAAAGCTGGGTACCAGTCGCCGGAATTCTGTTGGCCTGTAGATCGAGGAACAGGTTGAGCGTGCTCGGTGTCGAGAACGCACGGTTGTAGGTCAAGCGAAGCGTTTGATTTTCTACGGGCTTGAAAACCAGGGCCACGCGCGGTGAGAACACCGGATCCTCGAGGCGGCTGTGCTTGTCTACGCGCGCTGCTGCGGTGAGCTGAAACATCGACGAAAGGTCGGTTACTGAATGGATGTAACCTCCCTGCTCCGTGATGTTGTCGTCATCCTCGTTTCGGCCGTTGATCGTGCCCTCGGTTGTCGGCTTGGTGAGGATGTAGTCGTATCCGTACAGGAAACGCTGGCGTGTACCGATGTTGAGCCCGTTCTGAAGCTGGCCAACCAGCTGGGTCGAGCGGTCAATCACACAGGCGGCATCGGTGACATCGGGGCACTTCGTCGTCGGCTTGACCGCATTGAGCAGGAATGTTTCTCCAGCGTCGCTCTTGTTCATGAACACCTGGCCGAACAGCTGGTTTCTCCGGCCGCGAAGCTGGTACGTCTGGTACACCCAGTTCTTTACCTGTGCGGGCCCAAGTCCGGTCGGCTCGACCGCGCTGCCCGCCTGGCTGCGCCCGTACGTTGCGATTACCTCACTGCCGGCTGCGGGTCGGAAATCCATTCGGATCTCGCCGCCCTGCCTGTTCACATCGCGATTGCGCGGCTTTTTCTCGGACGCGGTGTCGCTCGGGAGAAAATCCCATTCTTTCGCGTGGAACACGTCGTATGAAGCCTTCACTCCGACTTTAGTGCCGGCCCATGCGGCACGCACGCCGCCGCGGATGAGATTTTGATTTCCCCCGTCAACTGTGGCCGTGATCCCCGGCGAGGTGAATGGCGACTTTGTCGTCAAAGCCATCACGCCGCCTGCCGTATTGGGACCGTACAGAGCTGCACCCGGGCCAAGCACTACTTCGATTCGCTCGATGTCCTCGTTGGTCGTCGTGGCAAGGTATGGAATGTTCACCCGCAACGACGGAACGAAGGCAAACCGGTTGTCAGTAAGTGTGAGCAGCGAACCTGAAAAAATATTATTGAATCCGCGGGCCACGATGTTCGATCTCGCGATTCCACCGCGCGCCACGTCAACACCGGGCAGGGAGACAACGTGATCCGCGACGTTGACCGCCGCACGCTCTTCCACCTGTGCGGTCGTAACGATTGATACCGACGCCGGCGCATCGATCACCTTCTCCGGCGCACGCGACGCCGAAGTGACAACGGCATCGAGCTGAAGTGCAGTCTCGGCAAGCTGGAAATTCACCGTTGGTGACCCACCAGCTCCAATCGTTATGCCGTCAAATCTTTTTGGCGTGAATCCAATATGACGCGCAACGATGGAATACGAACCTGCTGCGGGAACGGTAAGGCGGTAATTCCCCTCTTCATCGGCAGTAGCTGAAGCGACAACTCTGAGACCGGAACTGGCCTCCACCCTTGCCAGCGGCACGCCCTTTCCCGATCCATCGGTGACTCTTCCGGAAATGGTCGCTGCCTGCGCGTAAAGCGTCGTATTGCTGACTGCGGTGGTGACAGCCATAACACCAAGTACAAACCAAAACTTTTTCAGGTTTGCGTACATCAGAGACCTCGAGTTGGTAGGGAATAGCGGAAACCCGCGGCCGGAACCATCCTCCCGCAGTGCGCCATAACTAAGACTGGCCCCGCATGGCGTCAAGGCCGAATGATTGGGGCTGCTGACCCGGGCTTGCCGCCGCCCTTCGCGAGGGCAATTATGATGTCAGGGAGGAGCACAACAAAGATGAGCACATCAGTTCAGCCGCCAGTCAATCCGGCTCCATCGGCGCAGGCAGGCGTTTCGACGCCCGCCATAACGTCAACAGTGGCTGGCCGTGAGCCGCAGCGCGAACGGCTTCTCTCGCTCGACGTGTTTCGCGGACTCACCGTTGCCGGTATGCTGCTCGTCAACAACCCGGGTACGTGGAGCGCGATTTATCCGCCGCTCGAGCACGCTGCCTGGCACGGATGGACTCCAACTGACCTCATCTTTCCGTTCTTCCTTTTCATCGTCGGTATTACCACGCACCTGTCGCTGCAATCGAGACGGGCACGCGGAGCGGACGACGGCGACCTCGTCAAACAGATCCTCCGCCGTGGTGGAGTGATCTTTCTCCTCGGCTTCCTGATGTCCGCGTTCCCGTTTTATCAATGGGGCAATATCGAGGGCCTTACGAATCCTTCGCTCCTCGAGCGCATTGCGTACCGCGCCGAGCATGTGCGGATTCTCGGAGTTCTCCAGCGAATCGGGCTGGTGTATATCCTTGCCGCACTTCTCACGCTCAAGACGACGCTCAAGCAGCAAGTCGTCATCGTGGTCGCGCTGCTCTACGGCTACTGGTTCGCGATGACGCTCATTCCACTGCCGGGAAAAGACATCGGCGCGCTCACTCTCGATAATCCAAGCGAGACTCTCGCGGCGTATCTGGACAGGGCAATCCTCACCAGGAATCACATCTGGTCAGGAAGTGTAACGTTCGATCCGGAAGGTCCCTTCTCGACACTTCCCGCAGTTGGAACGTCGATGCTTGGCGTGATGGCCGGCCGATGGATTGCGATGCGCAAGCCGCTCATCGAGCGGATCGCCGGCCTGTTCGCCGCAGGCTGTCTGGCAATGATGGCGGGGCTAATGTGGGGCTGGTCATTCCCGGTCAACAAGAGCATCTGGACCAGTTCTTACGTGCTGTTTACCGCGGGAATGGCGTGCGTTTCAATTGCCACCATCATGTGGCTGACCGACGAGCACGGAATCAAATGGTGGACGAAGCCGTTCGTCATCTACGGCGTAAACCCGATCGTAGCATTTGTCGGGTCAGGCGTCCTTGCTCGAATCCTTTACACACTGTGGAAGGTGCAGTACGACGGAAAGCCGACCTCCATGGAGACCGTCATCTATAAAACGGTCTTCGAACCCTTCTTCGAACCGCGGAACGCCTCACTGGCGATGGCGTTCACAACGGTTCTATTCTGGTTTGCGATTCTCGCGGTTCTATACAGAAAGAAGATCTTCGTGAAGGTGTGACGCACCCCGCGTCAGCGGTTTGCGTTCAACTTCTGGAGCACTTCGCCAAGGGCCTGAATCTCACGGCCGTAGGTTGACCAGTCGCCAGACCGCTGCGCTCTGATCGCTCTATCATAGTGTTCCCGCGCTTCGCTCAGCAGCGTCCCACTTGGAGCAGTTGGCGGCCTCTGCTGTTGTGCCACGGCGCCGGCACTCTGCGACAACGCGCTCGTGTCTGCGGCCGCAGTTGACGGACCACCATCCGGAGCGCGAGGCACCTCCCCGCCGAACAATGTTGCCAGGCCTGCCTCGAGAGTCTCGCGCATTACCACTTTGTTCTGGTAGGCCACCACCACCCGCTTCAACTCAGGAATGCGGCCTCCCTCCGACCGCAGGTAAACGGGCTGCACGTAAATCAGCGCTTCCTCGATCGGTATCACCAGCAACTCTCCGCGAATCACCTCAGACCCTCGCTGATCCCAAAGCGTAAGTTCACGCGAGATATCCGTGTCCTGATTGATGCGGGACATGATCTGCCGCGGACCGTATACGAGACTCTGTTTCGGGAAGCTGTAGACGCGCAACTTGCCGTAGTTGTCGCCGTCGTTCCTCGCAACCATCCACGACGCCAGATTGTCCTTCCCCTTCGGCGTAAACGGAGCCATGTAGATGAACTCGGCCTGCTTCTCGTCGGGCAGCCGCAGAACGATGTGACGCATGAAGCGCTTCTCGGCCTCTCCACCAGTACCCGACACGGGGATCGCCCACTGATCCTCGCGATGGTAGAACGTTTCCGCCGCCGCCATGTGGTACGTGGCGTAAAGCTGCGTCTGCACCTGGAACAGGTCGGTCGGGTAACGAAGATGCGCGCGAAGGTCGGCCGGCATTGCAGCCAGCGGCTTCAGTATATCGGGGAAAATCTTTGAGAACGTCTGCGCCAGCGGGTCTGCCGGATCTACAATGTAGGCTTCAACCGATCCATCGTACGCATCGATGACAACCTTCACGCTGTTGCGCATGTAGCTCGTGCCATCTGTCAGACGCTGGGAGTACGGGTATCTGCTCGTGGTGGTGTACCCGTCGAGCATCCACTTCATCTCTCCGGAATCCGAGACAATCAGGTATGGATCCTGATCGAAAGTCAGGAACGGCAGCGCCATGCGGGCACGCCGGCTGATCTCGCGGTTGTAGAGGATCTTGCTTTCTGAAACGATATCGCGCGAAAGCAGGATATTGAGCGCCCCGAATCGTGTCGCAAAGAGAATCCGTCGGAGGAATGAGCCGGCAACCACGCCACCCTTTCCCTTGTATCTGTTGTAAACGACGTCGTCACCCGAGGGATAATCGAACTCGTTCTGGTTGGTGTTTACAAAGACGTAATCATTGGTAAGCTCACCGAAGTAGATCTGTGGCCGGGTGACGTTTACCGAGATAGTGGAGACCGGCGGCAGATCCTTGATGAAGAGAACCGGCAGGCCTTCCGTTGTCACTTCGTTCACGGGACCGAGGGTGAGACCCATGCCGTGAGTGAACGTGAGGTGCTGGTTCACAAAATTGCGTGTCGGCAGCGACTCGGCGTTCAACTCCCGCGGAGACAGCAGCACCTGGCGATATCGTCCGTTGATCATGTAACGGTCGTCATCCACCGAAACGAAATCGTAGTAGGTGCGAATTTCCTGAAGCTGACCGAAGGTCTGAAGGAGTGGATCGCGGTCCCACAGACGCACGTTCTCAACTGTAGACGCGTTCGCACGGATATCCGCGAGCGTCAGCGAAGCATCACCATCCAGTGCTCGCACTTCGACACTGTCGAGACCCCACGCCGCTCGTGTAGCCTTGATGTGGTGCTTGAGCTGCGGTGCCTCGCGGGTGAGTTCAGTGGGCGTCACGATGAAGCGCTGCATGCCCCATGGAAACAATCCACCCGCTACAACCGAAACAGCGACGTACGCCACAAACGACACAACGGTAAACCAGACGATCTTCCGTCGTATCATTCCGTAAATAACGAGAGCCGCGCCGATCAGAGCAGTGACCGCAATGATGTGGAGAGCGGGCAGCGTCGCGTGGAGATCTGAATAACTGGCACCGATGAGTGGTCCAGTGGAAGAGTAGAGGAGTTCAGGAATTCGCACGAGCCAGATATGCGCGGCGGTCAGGGCGAGGAACGCCACCAGCAGAGCAGCGATGTGCTTGTCCGCCGGAGCCTGAAGTCCAACCCGCTGAGGCGGCAGCGTGACGCGCCCTCTGATCAGATGGAGAAACAGCGAAACAATCAGCGTGAGAATCACAAGCGCACGAAGAATTCCGAGCAGCGAAGCCACCGCCGGAAGAACGAAGACGTAATAACCAATCTCCTTTCCGAAGATTGGATCAACCACGCCGAACGTCGACCGGTGAGTGACCTGCAGCACTTCCATCCAGCTTCCTGCAGCCGTGCTGCCGAAGATGAATGCAAACAACAGCGCCCCCGGCACTACTGCCTTGGAAATCATCCCCGCCACATCCACCGGCGGAAGATCGGGACTGACTCTCCAGAGCACCGGCACGTTGGACGGTCCGCCCGTCGCAATTCGCGCGTTGAGCGTAATGAAGAAGTACGTCACGATGGCCACGCCAAGGAAAAGCAGACCCTTGGTGGAGAGTTCGGTTATGAAAACCTTCTCAAAGCCGATCTCACGGAACCACAGCCAGTCCGTGGCAAAACCCATCAGCGTTGGAACTACGCCGAGGAACAGAAAGCCGATGCCAATGATCCACAGCGGACGGATTAAGCGCATTTATCTCCCGAAGGTGACTGGAAAATTCTTTCCCTGAGACCTCATGATTCCCTTCAGGGTATCTCGTTTTGCTAGTTCTCCAACGAACGTACCTGCACCGAGCAGGTCGAGAACTACTTGAGCAACTTCATTTCGGCCGGCAACAATGCTAGAGTCGGCGCATGCCACGCCGGGAGTGCATGAATTATCGGTGCGGCCATCCGCCCTCCACTTGCCCACTACTATGCCTGGAGACGGCTGATCGAGCTGCATGGTGATGTTGCGAATGAACAGGTCCTGATCGAACGACCGCCATACGCCGGTGAGGTCAGATTTCGAAGGATCAGTGGGCTCTGCCGAGCAACCAGACAGAAGCGCCGTTGTAACGGCGAGCACGAGGATGCTGAATCGCGCATAGCCAGCGGTTGGTGTGCCGTTTGTCACGACCCTAAGTATAACCTCCGGTCATTGACCCTGCTCCGCGGACGCCTCCGCCGCAGATTTGACACCAGCCATCATGACTGCTGACACGAGGCCAACGCCGAACACGGCAAGCCACAGAGTTCTGGCGCCAAAAGTTGCGTAACCGGACGTTCCCAGCGCAGGCGCGATTGCAAATGCGCCGCTGAACGCGAGCGAATACGCCCCCATGTACTCACCTCGTCGCCCCACCGGGGCCACTTCAGCGACGAATGCAGACGCCTGCGGAAAGAGCAGCATCTCGCCGAATGTCCAGATTGCCATCGCTACGAGTATCCCCGGAGCATGACTCGAAAAGGCAAGCGCTCCAGAGCCGATCGCAAAGAGCAGAGCGCCGAGTGTAAGTGCGCGGCGGTGGGGCCAGTGGGCAGTGGCGGCGTTGAGCGGCACTTCCATAAAAACGATCATCACCGTGTTCAGCGTAAACAACCCGCCGTAAAACGCCGGGGAAAAGTGCAGATCGTTGACCAGGTAGAGCGGCAGCGGTCCCTCGAGCTGAAAGAACACGATTCCCGTGAGGAACAGCCCCCCGAGAAACAGAAGCATCCTCCTGTCCCGGAGCACTGCAAGTTCGACAAGCGGACTGGAACTGTGCGACCCCTCGGCTGCAGCGTGTCGGTGATCGGCGCTGAACCGGAATGCAGCGAGAACTGCCGCAGCGATGAGCGCTGTTATCCCGTCTACGATGAAGATCCAGTTGAACGAGTGGACCGCGAGAAATCCGGCCGTGGCCGGACCGACGCTCATTCCGACGTTGATCGCGAGGCGAGACAGCGCGTAGGCAGGCTTCAGTTTGTTCTGCGGCACGATATCGGCGATCATCACGAGATTCGCGGGGCGAAACAACTCCGTCGCTATGGCCCATGCGAGCGTCAGCGCGAGAACCGAGGCGTAGCTCGCCGCAAGGGGGTACAGCAGCACCAGCAGGCCTGTGAGTGCGAGCGACACGCGCATCACTGGCAGCGGACCAATGCGATCGCAAAGCCGGCCGGAAATCGGCGCCGCGATGATCGAGCCTGCGCCGTAAACAGCGAGCGCGAGACCACCCTGTGGCGCGCTGAAGCCGCGTTCTTTGGTGAGATACAGCACCAGGAACGGGAGCACCATTGTTCCGGCGCGATTGATGAGAGACGCACCAGCGAGTACCCACACGTCGCGGTGCAGTCCTTTCAGGCTTTTCCAGATATTCATCGCGGCGGCAGGATATGGCGCAATGATTGAAGGGTCAAGCGGCAGGTGCACAGGTGGTGTACCAATGGCGATATTGAAATCTCGAGTCACTATCCGCACCCTACACACTCGGCGAGCGATGCATCGACACCGCGTTACTGGAATACTTTCTTCGCTGGCGCTTGTCATGGCCGGCTGCAGCGCTCCGTCGCTCAGGCCTTCCCCGGCCCGCACGAGTGCGGCGATAACCCCTGCAGATGTGCGCAGCCGCATCTACCTGATTGCTGATGACTCGATGCAGGGGCGGCAGGCAGGGACGAGGGGCAACTTCGTCATGACAGAGTACCTGGCAAAGGAGATGGAGCGGCTGGGACTCGAGCCCGGTGGCGAGAATGGAACCTGGTTCCAGACAATTCCCATGGTGCAGCGGTCTGCGGATTCTGCTTCGACCCTCTCCGTGAAGGGCAGCAACCTTCGTTTGTTCGGTGATTTCGTACCGATCCGCCCATCCTCGTCAGTCAGATTTGCGGTCTCGCTTCCTGCCTCCACGTATCAGACCGTCTACGGCGGACGCGCCGGTGACTCGTCTGCCTTTCTCACCGCACAGGAAGTTGCAGGCCGCATCGTAATTCTCGATGCGCCACTCGGCCCAGATGGTAAGCCGACCGGTGTGTACACCATACCGGCGGGGTTGTCGATTTCCCGCTACCCGGGCGCCGCTGCGATTTTCATTAACGCTCTCGATCTTGTAACGCCTGCTGCAGCCACGTCTCTTCGCGGCCGTGGGTCCGGACTCGGGGGGTCTCTACACAACGCGCTTCACACGCCGTTCGGCGTGCTCATCAGCAATGCTGCTGCTGCGACAATTCTTGGTCGCCCCATCGGCCAGGCCTCGTTCGGAATGAAGGGCGCTGCTGTGGAAATGAACGTGCGCTTTCGCGAAGAACCGATTGCTGTACCTGCCCGCAACGTGATAGCAATTGTGCGCGGGAGCGATCCGCTGCTGCGCGGCCAGTACGTTGCAGTCGGCGCGCACAGCGACCACATCGGGATCAATTCGCGGGTTTTCGACCATGATTCGCTGCATCTGTGGAATACCGTTATGCGCCCAAACGGTGGCGAGACTCGGATACCAGTTGCAGCAAACCCGACTCCCCAGCAGCTCGCGAGAATCACGCAGATGATAGACAGCGTTCGGAAAATCCGGCCGCCTCGCCGGGACTCGATAAGCAACGGTGCCGACGACGATGGATCAGGGTCTGTAGCTCTGCTCGAAATCGCCGAATCCCTGGCGAGTGGAAAGAAGCCGAGGCGGTCGGTTCTTCTCATCTGGCACACGGCCGAAGAAGCAGGCCTTCTCGGGTCTGCATGGTTCTCAGAGAATCCGACAGTCCCGCACGACTCCATCGTAGCGGCGCTCAACATGGACATGGTGGGGCGCGGTGAGCGACGGGACAATCCGGTGGGAGGACCCCGTTACATCCAGGTCATCGGTTCACGCAGGCTTTCAACTGATCTTGGAAACGTCGTTGACTCGGTGAACGCGGGGCAGAGCGCGCCTTACGACATCGACTATTCGTTCGACGCTCCAAGGCACATTCAGAATCGCTATTGCAGAAGCGATCACTACATGTACGCACGCACCGGAATACCCATCGCGTACATATCACGCGGGTATCATCCCGATTATCACATGGTGACGGACGAGCCGCAGTACATCAGCTTCGACGGCCTCGCCCACGTCGCAGGCTTCTTGCGGGACATCGCGACAGCGGTTGCGAACCGTGACGGGCGCGTGAGAGTCGACAAGCCCCGGCCAGATCCACTGGCGCCCTGCCTTCAGTAAGTATCAGAGCGGGCGATGCGCCTTCACTATGAGAAACTCCGGCTGGTGCATCAACCGCTGCCATGACTCGGGGTGACTGCTTCGCATTTCCTCAGTGGGCTCGGGCTCGACGAGTGCATCAAGTACAAATCCGCTCTGAATTACACACTCGATTATCGTCGTAAGCGATCGCCGGAAAAACTCTACATGGCCGGCCCATTCCCAGTGGTCGCTGTCGTGCTCGGTCACAAAATAATTCCGGGTTCCGCTCCGGGCTGCGTCGGCCGCAGGATGGTGAGTTGAAAAGAGAACCCAGCCACCCGGGCGCAGAACGCGGCACACCTGGGTGAGCACGGGGCGCCACTCCTTTATGTAGTGAAGAACGAGCGGGCTGATGACGCCGTCGAATGTCTCGTCTTCGTAAGGAAGTGGATCAGCCAGGTCGCCGACTTTGAAGTTGATGCGCGATAACGCGCCTTCCGCATTGCTTGCGATGCGCTGGCGCGCGTATCGCAGCATTCCCTCACTGGAATCCACAGCTTCGACAGTCGCGCCGCGTTCGAGCAGGCGTTCGGCATACCAGCCCGAACCGCAACCGGCATCCAGAATGTGGGAGTCCCGGATATCGGGCAGCAGCGCAAGCATCGCAGGGCGCTCGCAGTGAGCGTTGTGCGGGGCTGTGTCTACCTTCTGGGCGTAGGCGGCGGCTATGGAATCGTAATTGAAGCCGCGCTCGGAGTTCGATTGTGTCAGATGTGTGAGGATTGGGAGGGCGAATTGTTCGACATGGCTCGCAATGTCGGCTTCAGGTGAATATCATGAGCCCACATGCGAACAACCATATCCTGCGGCACGAACAATGAAGGCATCTACAGAATCTATCAAACCACATTACGCCGATGAGTGATTCGACTGTAGAAACCGACAAGGCAAGCGGCGAACCCGCTGCCCCCGGCAAACGATCACTATCCGTGCGGGTTGCGCTCGTGGTCGCAGTGGTCGCTACGGCCGCCGCCATCGGCGCGACGCGCCTCGTGCTCGCCAATTCGTATGGCGTGGGAATAGAGGCGCTCTTTGCCGCTCTCGCACTGGCAATGTTCGGAATTGCCGCCTACGGCGTCATGCAGGCCGTGCTGGCCCTCGTAGATTCGGCCGGTGAGCGCCGACGGCAAGATCGTGAAGTCAGCGAACGCCGAACGGGAGACCGGGCGCGCCAGCCCAAACCGTGAGGTGAACTCCATGGTTCGCGGGTTTTTCTTGTTGGGCTGCATCGTCCTTGCCGGTGCGTGCAGCGAGACCAGCGGTCCCGCCGTGGCGGTCCAGCTCCAGCTCTATTCCATCGATGGTGTTGTTATTCCTGCCCCCGTTCGCAGTGCTTCAGGAGCGTCCGTGACGCTGGGGAAAGGGTTGCTTCAGGGCACGAGCTGGGGTCACGCCTGCGGATTCTCGGCGGGACTGGCAGAAGGTCCACTTACCACCGTGTCGATTGCGTCCTGCCGGCTGCAGCCAGGCGAAGAGCGCATTTTCGTGGCGAGCTTCAACGATGTGCGGTTCCCGGCGGGGGCTCACGAATTTCGGTTTGTGCCCTGAAGGGCACGAGGCGCAGAGGGAAACAAGTTCTAGCGGACCTCGATCGAGAAGGGCGAGAAATCTGTTCGCTTCGCCGACATGAACAGTCCCATCCCGCAATCCCTGAAGCCTGCGTCGCGAATGCGCCGGCGGTACCAGGCGGTGGTGCGAAAGTAGCCCGCCATATCGCTCGCGGCTTCATCAATTTCGTCATCGCTGGTGATCACCTGTAAATACAGCACGCCGCGGCATTTCCGCGAGAGCCGCCGAATCGCCTCCTCAGCAGTGTCGTCGTCCAGGTACCGAAGCACGTCCCTGCACACCACCAGATCGGACTGACGGCCGCCGAGCTTCTCGATCCGGCCGTGGCGGTGACCGTATTGCCTGCAGGCTGCGGAACTCGAATCGAACGTCTCTATGTCCGTGCACTGGGGGTACTGACGCGCAAATTCCCTTGCCCACCACCCGGTCCCTGCACCGACGTCGGAGAAGCGTTCCACCTCGAGTTCGATGTGGCGACAGAAGGCAACCACGAAGGCTACCTCGGCGTGCTGAATGTCCGGTGTAATTACTGCTGTTTCGCTCTCTTCGTAAAAACGACGATAGTAGGCGGCATCGAAATGGCCCGCTGGAAGACTGAGCTTTTCGGTCAGATTGCCTGCCTCGACAGGGAACACGAGTTCATGACTGAAACTGCCGGAATGCCCATTGCACGGCAAGTCAGCGCCCGGAGCTGCCTGTTGCGGCCCCGCGGATATGCGCCATACTATAGACCCAGAATCCGCAACTGGAGTGAATAGCAATTGCTTTCCGGGGGACCTCCGAAGTGACTGCGAAGGAAGCCGGGCCACCCGGAGACGCAATACCACCGCAGGTGATTGCCAACCGGTACCAGGTCGTGCGCGAGCTTGGACGCGGAGGAATGGCCACCGTATTCCTGTGCATCGACACGCGCGACGGCACTCACGTCGCCGTCAAGGTGCTCCGCCCCGAGCTCGGCAGCGCTGTAGTCGTTGAGCGGTTCCTGAGGGAGATCGCATTTGCCTCGGAACTCGACCACCCGCAGATACCGAAAGTTCTCGATTCGGGTGTCGAAGGCGACGTGCCCTTCTACGTGATGACGTTCGTCTCCGGCGAATCCCTGCGGTACCAGCTCGACAAGGCGAAACAGCTTCCAATAGACGAAGCGATCCGCATCGCGCGGCTTGTCTGCAAACCAACTGCATACGCGCATAGCCGGGGGATCGTTCACCGCGACTTGAAGCCGGCGAATATCCTCATTTCGAGCGACAACGTCTACGTGCTCGACTTCGGTGTCGCCCGAGCCCTCCTCGCCTCGGCCGAAGAGAGTCTGACGTCAACGGGTATTGCGGTGGGAACTCCGGCCTACATGAGCCCGGAGCAGGCGCTCGCAGACGATGACCTCGACGCGCGCAGCGACATCTATTCGCTGGCTTGCGTGATTTACGAGATGATCGCAGGTATACCGCCGTTCGTCGGCGCCACTGCGCAGGCAGTCATGGCGCGACGCTTCGTCGCCTCGCCTCCCCCGCTGTACGAATCGCGGGAAGCGGTGCCTGATTCGGTAGAGACAGCGATTGCAAAGGCGCTCAGCAGGTCGCCCGCAGACAGGTGGCAGACTGTCGATGAGTTCGCTGCGGCTCTCGCGGTTGACTCGCCTTACTCCACGCTCCAGACGCGAAAAATTGCGCTCGAGCGCAAACGCAAACGCAACAGCTTCATCGCGGCAGGTGCCGTCATTGCGACGCTGGGAGCGGGGGGAATCGCCTGGACTGCTGCAAACCGGGACTACGTTGGCCGCGCACAATCCGCCATCGGCCGCTGGGATTTTTCTGAAGCCAGAGCGCAGTTGGAGAAAGCAGTAGAAAAACGGCCGGACGACCCGCGCGCGCAGCTCTGGCTGGCTGAGCTGAAGATGATTCAGGGGGAGCCCGCAGCGGACTGGCGCCGCCTTGCCCTGCGTGCGGCAGATCGGTCGGGCGAACTGAAGGGCGATGAAAAACAGCGCGCTGCGGCTCTCGTGGCTCTCGTGGACGAATCCTCAGACGATCCATGCCGCGGCTTCGAGCGTGTCGCAGCCGGGAATCCGCAGGGCCCTGCAGGTTTCACTGCGACGCTCGCTCTGGCGTCGTGTCTTGCTTCCGACAAGAAGGTGGTTCGCGATGCGTCGAGTCCAGGCGGTTTCCGCTTTCGTGCGAGCATGCATCGGGCGGCAAATCTGTACCAGGGCCTCGCCGCCAGGTATTCCGCGAATGAAGCGGCGTATTCCTTCCTGGTTCCGCACCTCGAGACAATTCTCTGGACGAACAAGAACAAGCTTCGCCAGGGAATGCTGGCGGGCGAATCAGAGCGGACTTTTCTCGCCTGGCAACAGCTGATCGGCGATACTCTCGCGTTCATTCCGGTGGCGATTGGAGGCAGCGGCCCCGTGAGAGATGACGCGGAAAGTGTTGACCGTGCGGTAGACCGAAATCTTCTAACGCTTCAGGCTCTCGCCACAGCATGGACCAGCGTCGCTCCCGGAAACCCCGACGCTCACGAGACGCTGGCTCGCATGCTCGAGACCACCGGAAACCTCGACGGCGCACCACCTTCTGCGCTGCGAGAAATTCGAATCGCGCGCAATGCGATGGCATCGATTCGAATGGTCGACGGCGAGCAATATCTCAGGCGGCTCAAGCTCGGCAGTGCCAATGTTCGAATGCTCCTCAAACTGCATCGCTTTGCAGACGCAGCTGCGGCGGCCGATTCCATCGTGGATCTTCCCGCCCCGGCCAAACTTTCCGACAGTATCCAGACAAGCGTCAACCGTTTCGTAACCGGTCTGTCATCTCTTACCGGTCACCCCCGGCGAATCACTGAAATGCAAAGCAGGTTTGCCGACGAAAAGAGAGTCCGGCTGAATTCGGGGGAAGAGCGAAAACTCGGAGGGGATGTTGGCTCAGATCTCAGCCGGCTCGAGACATATGCCGCATTCGGAGCTCCCAGGGACAGCATCCTGATGCTGATCGGGAACATTTCCCAGAATCTCTCGGCGGTCGTTCCCGCGGGTCAGGTCGAAGAAATGCGCACCGCGGTACTTACGGAATCGATCAGATGGGCTGCCCCAGCCATTGGACCCGCCCCCGCTGCGACTCTCGGCCCCACAAACGACCTGTTCGGCAAGGCACTGAAAGCACTCGCGGCAAAGGACATCCAGCGCGCCCGGGCGTATGCGGACTCCATGGCCAACCTTTATTCCACCAGGGCACCAGGCGAAGTGACGATGGACGCTGTGCTACAGTACGCGTGGCTGCGTGCGACCGTGGGAGATACTGCCAGATCAATCCAGTTTCTCGACAACTCCCTGCGGGGGCTGTCGCGCGCGCCGCAGAGCATGCTCATGAGTGCCAGTATTCCTGCCGCATTGGTTCGCGCTATGATTCTCCGGGCTGACCTGGCCGCCAGGACAGGAGACGGCGCAACTGCTGATCGGTGGTCGGGTGCGGCCCGCCAGTTGTGGAAGGGCGGAGATCCGGAGATAGTTGCACTGCTGAAATGAATGAAGTGCCGAATGCTTTAGTGGTCCAACCTTGAAAAGGGGGCGCCAATGTTTCAGAACGGAAGCAGTCATGGGGTGATCAAATTCGCGTTGCTTGCGGTGGCACTGGGAATGTCCGCCGGCTGCAAGCCCGCCGGCACCGGCAACGTGGATACGGGCGATACGGGAGTCGTCCCAGTGAATGCCGGCGATCCGGGGGTCAAGGCCAACAAGGGAATGAAAGGCAGACCCGGCAAGGACGCGAATGAAACGCGGAACTATCTGCTGTCGCTCGGCTGGGGAGACAACTACCCGGACAGTCTCATCGTTGAAACGCAGTTCGATAACGGCGGAGGTACCGCGCTGATTCGCATAGTGCCAAACGACAACGCCAATACCATTTCGTGGCAGGAAGCGCTCGGCGCGGGAGTGCCGCCGGGCAACGGCTACTTTGTGGCGAAGATTTACAACCTCGAAGACAAGGCCATCAACGCGCTGGGGCTCGACAAGCTTGGAACAGGATACCTGTGGGTGGGCGAGATATCCGACACCGAGCGCGGGGCAGCGATTTATACGGTGAAGAACAATGGAACCATCAAGGCCAGCAAGACGCTCAAGCTGGGCGGTTACTGTCCGAACGAGCAGCACCCCTTCGGGAAGGTAGAGCTGACTGACGGGCATAAATGCACCGGTCCGTTCAAATCGCTCACAGCCGGCATTTCACAGGCTGCTCAGATTGTCCCCGTGTCTCTCGTGGCAATGCAGGGAAAATCCGGCCCGGGCCTGTGGGTAAGCTGCTCCGGCGGTTGCTGTGAGGTCTCGGCACAATAGTTTCGAGAGCCGAACCAACCAACTGAATCCAATTGGCCGAACCACCCCGCTCGCTGACACATGGAGCGGGGTTTTTTTGTCAGTCAGTCAATCAACTATCGCGGCCGTTGGAACTACCACAGCAACGGGGGCAGCGGGCTCGGGCTTCTTCCAGAACGGCTTCGGATTCACCGGCCGGGCCTTGATTGCAAGCAGCTCTGCATAGTAAGAGAGGATTCTCTTCTGGACCGACTTTTTCGTGTCGCTCGTGGCTGCTTCGAAAGGGGCATACCGCGTGGTGCCACCTGTCTCGAGTCGGAACCACCACCAGGCGGCCGAGCCGGCGTGTCGCGGTTCTTCAACAGAACAATAGAACGTGTTGCCGTCTTCTTCGAACTGAAAATCCTGATTCATGGTGCTCCTTTTCGTATGATGTAATCTACCTGATTTCCCATGCGGGAGTCAGAAAGAGCTATCTGACCTTTGACCTGGCCTGGGACCCTTCGTGGAGTAGCGTTCAAACCAGCTGCGCAGATACAGCTGCGTTCGAAGAAAATTCGACGGAGTTGAAGACGTGCCATGCCATTCGTTGTTGAACCGAATCATCGCCGTCGGCACCTTCAGCAGCTTGAGCGCCTCGTAAAACTCCTCGGTCTGCCCGATCGGCGTGCGCAAATCGTTCACGCCCGTCATGAGAAGTGTCGGCGTTTTCACGTTCGCGACATACATGAGCGGTGAGCGACGCAGATGCTCAGACGGATCTTCCCACGGCAGTTTCTCGAAGTTCTGATACCACGATGGCCCGTCTGTCGTGCCCACAAAACTCAGCCAGTTTATCACCGGGCACTGCGAGGCCGCCGCGCGGAACCGATTTGTATGTCCCACGATCCACGCCGTCAGCACGCCGCCGCCCGAACACCCGTAAACGAACATGTTCTGCTCGTCCACATACCCACGACGGATTACCGTATCGACGCCCGCCATCAGATCGTCGTAGTCCTTCCCGGGATACGCATTCTTGATGGCGTTTCCAAAGGCGCTGCCGTATCCGGTGCTGCCTCGCGGATTCGTGTAGAGCACCACATAACCGTTCGCCGCGTGGTCCTGCCACGCGAAGTTGAAGCCGACGTTGTACATCGAGTGCGGACCGCCGTGAATCGTCAGGATGAGTGGATACTTCTTCGACGCGTCGAAATCCGGCGGCTTGATGATCCAGCCCTGGACCTTGAATCCGTCAACGGACGTGTACCATATCTCCTCAACTGCTCCCAATCGCTTTCCGGCCAGAATGTCATCGTTGACAGTGGTGAGCTGCCTCATCGATTCGGGAGAGCGGAGCATAAAAGTGTAGATGTCGTTTGGCCTGGAAGGAGAACTCAACACTCCAACTGCCCGCCCTGCCTTGTCGCTGCTCGTCACGGTGAGAACATGCGTGCCGCGCGTAACCTGCCGAACCGTGCCGTTCAGGGAAGAGAAATACAGATTGCGCGTTCCCATATTCTCGATATTGAAGTAAACGCCGCTGCCGTCCGGCGCCCACTCCAGCCCCTGAGGCGACCGGTCGAGTGACTCCGTGAGCGCCCGTGCATTGCTCCCGTCAGCATTCATTACATAAAGACGCGAGTCCTGCCACGTGGCATTCGTGGAATCAAATCCTGTATAGGCGATCATCCGGCCATCGGGCGACGGTTCGGGATTACCGTCGGGACCCTTGCGATGGGTGAGTTGCTTCACCGCTCCAGTGGCAACTTCTGCCGAGTAGATCTCACTCTCTCGCCATATCCAGTCTGCGTCCTGCTGCCTGAGCGCGCCGAACACCAACGTCCGGCCGTTTGGCATCCAGCTGGGTGCGCCATGCTCCCAGTCCCCGCTCGTGATCTGACGCTGCGTGCCGCCATCAGCCGATACTACGAAAATGTGGCGATACCCGTCGTCAATGAATCCCTGGCGATCGGCGCGATACTTGAGGCGCGACACGATTCTCGGCGGCTCGGTCCATTTTGCTCCCTTCGGTGAAGCCGGCACCTCAATCTTCCAGTTGTCCTTCACCGGCACCAGCATCCTGAAGGCGATCGTTTTTCCATCCGGCGACCAGGTGAGGTCTGAAGGCGTCTGATCCAGGCGCGTGACCTGCGTGGCAGTTCCGCCTGCATCCATGTAGCGAACAAAGAGCTGCGTCCCGGCGGGTTCACCGTTTGCGAAATAAGCGATCCGGGTTCCATCGGGCGACCATCTTGCGTCGGCACCTTTCACCAGAAAATGGTTGCGCGTGCCGTCCACGTTCACGATCCAGAGAGCGGTCTCCCATTTGTCGTTGAGCTTGTCGGCGAAACGCCGCGTGTAGATCACCTGCCGGCCGTCGGGAGAGAGCTGCGGATTGCTCACGTCCTCGTAGTCCAGATAACTGGCGAGCGTCAAGCGGTCGCGATTGGCATCCCGGGCAATTGATTCCGGAGCTGGAGCAGGTTGCTCCTGTGCCACCGCGACTGCGGATGCGAACAGGAGGGCGCCAACTATGCAGATTGGACGACCGGGCAGGACGGAGAATTTCACGCTGGCTCCTCAACAAGGACGGTTGTTACTACACGGATGTTCATTGCAGGGGAATGTGCTGGAGTGTACCGGCTGCCGCCAGTGATTGGCAGTGGCGGAAACGAGTGGAGGGCATGACAAAGCCCCACATTGCTGTTACGCAGTGCGGGGCAAGAATTTTTCAGTATGGGCCATCGAGGAGTTGAACCTCGGACCTCACGCTTATCAGGCGTGCGCTCTAACCACCTGAGCTAATGGCCCTGCTACCACACAAAAAAAACTTTCGATACAGTCTCTAAAGTTATCCGGCTCAGAACATTATTCCAAGTGTGATTGGATACAGCCGCGCCGAGCGCTTGCCGAGCTCGCCAGTGGAAGCATCGGGGAGAGCACGATAGAGATTCACCCACTTCGCCTCGACGAACGCATTGGCGAAGGGAACCCATACACCGAGCCCCGCCTGAAGAGCAAAATCGTTCTTCGATTTGCTGCCGACACCGTCCGGATTGTACCAGTACCCGCCCACCCCGCCGACCGCATAGACGTGCGCGTTGCTTCCGTACACGTTGAACACCGCGTTTCCGGAAAGATTGAACAGTTTCGCCGAGCCCTGATCGGTTGGAGTCGTCCTGCCGGTCCGATCGCCAAGGCCCGCGTACATCCCGTCGAACCGGATGCCGAAAGGCGAGTCGACCATGCCAATCCCGAACGACAGCGTGCCCTGCGGCCCGGCTGTATGATTGTCGCTGGCCAGGCCCGACGGAATGACTACTCCGCCACCCAGGCTCCATACGAACTGGTCGTCCCGCTGCGCCGATGCCTGAGACAGGGGCAACGCCAACAACACGAGGAATGCTGCAAGTAGTGAAAATCTCATAGGCGGGAATCTACGGATACGGCAACGCCGCCGGAACTAACCCGGCGGCGCACCTATTCCATGGTGGATTGAATCAGTCTTCGTACTTCGAATGGCCGGGGCTCTTGTGCCGCTCCTCGCCATCCTTGTCGAACTCATCGTCCAGGTCGATCAGGTCGTCGTCGACGTCATCATCGTCGTCATCGTCGTCATCGTCGTCATCGTCATCGTCATCATCGTCGAGATCGTCGTCATCGTCTTCGTCGTCTTCGTCGTCGAAGAGATCATCATCGTCGTCATCGTCGTCGTCATCCAGATCGTCGTCGAGGATTTCGTCCTCGGGATCGTCACTGTCAGTCGGACCAGCCGCTCTGTAGCTATCTCCTACCGCGTACCAACTTCTCGCGTCGCCGTCTGCTGCGATTTCCTCAACAGGCGACTCGAATTGATCCAACATACAATCACTATCCTCCGGGTTAGAGAAGTGCCCGCTCGCGCTTCGCTTCGCGTGACAGCTTCTTACGATCATTCGCACTGAGAAAGCGTTTACGCAGACGGATTGCCTGCGGTGTCACTTCGATCAGTTCGTCCTCTTCGATATACTCCAATGCGCCTTCAAGAGTCAACTCACGAGGTGGTTCGAGCTGGATATTTTCATCGCTCGACTTGCTCCGCATGTTGGTCAGCTTCTTTTCCTTCGTCGGATTCACGTCCATGTCGCCAGGCCGCGAATTTTCCCCAACGAGCATCCCTTCATAAACCTTGTCACCCGGTGACACGAACAGCGTTGCCCGATCGGCCAGGTTCGCGAGTGCGAATGCAACAATCACACCGGGTTCCATGGAGACAAGCGTTCCGCGCATACGGCCCGCCAGCGGCCCCGCCCAGTTGCCGTAATCCAGGAATCGATGATGCATGATTCCGGTGCCGCGGGTGTCCGTCATGAACTCCGAGCGGTATCCGAAAAGACCACGCGCCGGAATTCTGTACAACAGCCGAACCATTCCCTGCCCCGGGTTCTTCATCTCGATCATTTCAGCCCGACGCGGACCGAGCTTCTCGATCACGGCACCCAGAAACTCCTCGGGGACGTCGATGGCCAGCTCTTCGTACGGCTCGAGACGCTCGCCATTCGATCCCACCCGCGTGATGACACGCGGACGCGACACCTGAAATTCATGACCTTCCCGTCTCATGGTCTCCATGAGAATGGTCAGGTGCAGCTCGCCGCGGCCCGACACCGTCCACGTGTCGGTGGAATCAGTATCCTCCACGCGAAGCGCAACATTGCGCTCCAGTTCGCGGAAGAGTCGTTCACGGATCTGCCGTGAGGTGACGAACTTCCCTTCCTTTCCGGCAAAGGGCGAATTGTTCACCAGGAAGTCGACAGAGATCGTCGGCTCCTCAACAGAAATTCCGGCGAGGCGCTCAGGCGTTTCGATATTCGTCACCGTAAGCCCGATCTCGACATTGTCGAGACCCGCCAGTGCGACGATTTCGCCAGCACTCGCTTCCTCCAGCTCCACGCGTTCGAGACCCTCGTAACCGAACAGCTTGGTAACGCGACCCTGATCTGCCGACATCGTCGTGTCGAGCGGGAGCAGAGCAACAGACTGCCCAACCTTCACCTTGCCACGCTCTATTCGCCCTATCCCCAGGCGGCCCAGATAGGGCGAGTAATCGATGGTGGAGACGAGCATCTGGAACGGGCTCTCCGAGTCGGTGGGCGGCGGCGGCACATGATCCACAATCGCCTGAAAGAGCGGAGAGAGATCTGTCGGCGTCACCTCCATGTCCATCGTCGCAATGCCTTCGCGCGCCGATGCGTAGACTACAGCCGCGTCGAGCTGGGCTTCGTCTGCCTCGAGTTCGATGAACAGGTCCAGCACTTCATCGTGCACACGCATTGGGTCTGCACCCGGGCGGTCGATCTTGTTGATCACGACGATGGGCGTGCGGCCAAGCTCCAGCGCCTTGCGCAGTACAAACCGCGTCTGCGGCATGGGGCCATCGAACGCATCTACCACCAGCAGCACACCATTCACCATGCGGAGCGTGCGCTCCACCTCACCACCGAAATCCGAGTGACCCGGAGTATCGATGATGTTGATCTTGGTGCCGTGCCAGCGAATGGATGTGTTTTTTGCCAGGATGGTGATACCACGCTCACGCTCGAGCGGATTGGAATCCATGACGCGATCCATCACGACCTGATTTTCACGAAAAGCTCCGGCTTGCCGGAGCATCTTGTCAACGAGGGTTGTCTTGCCATGATCGACGTGAGCGATGATGGCGATATTCCTTATATCCAGCTTTTCCATAGCTTCGAAAGATACCGGATACTGCCCTTCAATTGCAGTGTCGGCGCCGCTGGCTCAGGTCGTGGCGAAGGAAACGTCCAGGCCGCGGGTCTTGAGCATGGCCATGAAGCCGGGCTTGTCAGTGCACTTCATGAACGCCTCCTTCGGCTCCACGAGCCCCTGATCCACCAGGTCTATCAGAACGTCCCCAAGCTGAATCATTCCGAGCTTCCGCGACGTCTGCATGATGGAAGGAATCTGGAACGCCTTGCCTTCACGAATGAGATTCGACAACGCGGGCACGGAGAGCAGAATCTCCCGCGCTGCCACCCGGCCGCCGCCGATCTTCTTGCACAGCGTCTGGGAGATCACACCCTTGAGCGTATCCGCCAGCATCACCCTGATCTGCTCCTGCCTGTCTGCCGGGAACTGATCGATAATTCGGTCGATGGTCCCCACGGCCGTCGTCGTATGCAGCGTCCCAAATACAAGGTGACCGGTCTCGGCCGTTTCCAGCGCAATTGAAATGGTTTCAAGATCGCGCAGCTCTCCCACCAGCACGATGTCCGGATCCTCGCGCAGCGCCGCACGGAGCGCGGTCTTGAACGAACCCGTATGCACGCCCACCTGACGCTGCGTGATGATGCACTTCTTGTTCTGGTGAACGAACTCGATTGGATCCTCGATCGTGATCACGTGATCGTTGCGCGACCTGTTCACGAGATCGATCAGCGCGCCAAGTGTCGTGGACTTGCCGGATCCGGTGGGGCCCGTAACAAGCACCAGGCCCTTCGTCAGATAGCAAAGGTTCTGCACCTCGGGAGTGATCCCCATTTCCTCAACCGTTGCAACCTTCGCAGGTATTACGCGGAACACCCCGCCTGTACCTTTATGATCGCGAAACGCGTTCGCGCGAAAGCGCGCCAGACCCTCGATCTCGTGCGCAAAGTCAGTATCGTTTGACTCGCCAAACTCGCTCCGGTTCCGGTCAGGCATGATCGACATCACCATCGCATGCAGCTGATCCGCCGACAGTGTCGGCCTGTCCTCCAGTCGCTTCAGTTCGCCGTGAAGACGAAGTACTGGCGGCTCTCCGACTCTCAGGTGCAGGTCGGATCCGTCCTCAGACACCAGAAACCTGAGCAGCTCCTCGATGTGACGCTTCGACGCAGGATCCTCGACGTGCACGCCGGCCTGTACCGACCGCTCGAGAGTACGCTTGGCGGGACGCTCCACTGCGGGCTCTGACGCAGTATCCGCAACCGGAGCCGCCGCATGACTGCCGTTGCTTCCCGAGTCCGGAACTCCCATCGCTTTCGATGCCTGCGATTCGCTCGCGTTCGAGGCCGGCTCGGCAACCGCTGCCGTCGTCGGCGAGTCATCGAGACGAACGGTCGCCGTCATCGTGCTCCCGGACCGCGTCACGAGCGTACGGAAGCTGCCCTGACCATTGGCGTAGACAAACTCAACGGGCTCGACCCCGCCAAGCGCAGAAGTGACGTGCGCCGGCGCCATCTCGCGTAGCAGAATCATGAGCTGTCCGTCGCCCAGCGGCTGCCGTGTCAGCGGATGTTGCGCGCCACCCTTGAGAATGTGCGCAATGTCACCGTCGGCCAGCTGTACGGCGTCGGCGCCATTGGAGATCATGGCGGTCAGGAGAGGGTCTATTCTTGGCATATACTGCTAGGACGAGCAACCACCCGGGAAATCACAGCCGGGCGAGGGCAATCTTTCCCCGGCCCTCAGGCGTGGAGGTGGGCTTCCCTCTCTGTCATTTCACTCTGCTCGATCTGCACGGTCACATGGCCGATTCCAAACAGCCCCATAGCGTCGTGAACGTGCTCCAGAACGTGCTGCTGCATCGAAGCATCGCGCACTATTGCATGTGCGCTCATTGCAACCACTTTGGGCGTAACGCTCCATACATGGAGGTCGTGGACCGATTCCACTCCCGGAATCGCCTCGAGCTGCGTCCGGACATCGCCCAGGTCGATATGCGGAGGGGCGGCTTCGAGGAGGATATCCACGGACTCCTTCACAAGGATCCATGCGCCCCGAATGATCAGGGCCGTCGTGAGGAACGAAGCCACCGGGTCCGCCGCCAGCCACCCTGTGTACCTGATCACGATCGCCGCACCCACCGTCCCCACGGAGCCGAGCAGGTCGCCAACGACGTGGAGGTAGGCGCCCCGGACGTTCATGCTCGACTTCGAAGCAGGATGGAGGATAAGCGCGGCGATCACATTTATGATGAGTCCGCCGACCGCCACTACAAGCATCATCCCACCCGCGACCGGCTCGGGAGAGCCCAGTCGCCTCACCGACTCGATGATGATGGCCACCGAGATTAGTATCAGCGCCGACCCGTTGAGGAGAGCGGCCAGAATCTCCCACCGGAGATACCCGAAGCTCTTCTGTGGAGTGCAAGGCTGCCTGGAAAACCATGCTACAAAAAGGGAAAGAGCCAGCGCGGCGACGTCCGTAAGCATGTGGCCAGCGTCCGCCAGCAGCGCGATCGAGTTGGAGAGGATACCCCCAACGATCTCCACCACGAGCAGTGTGACCGTGAGGCCAAGTGCCAGTCGCAACCCACGAACCGAGGCGTGAGCAGCATGGTCGTGGCCGGCATGACCATGCCCGTCGGAGTTGGAATGACCGGCTCCCAGGGGCTCAGCCACGCGTATTTTCCTCGGGAATCAGGGCCACACTACCCTCGAATGTGATATTTTCCACTGGTGTTCATAAGATTGCTGGCCATTCTCGCGCTTGTGCTCCTGAATGGATTCTTCGTAGCCGCCGAGTTCGCCCTCGTCCGGGCCAGGCGCACCCGGCTCGAGGCGATGGTCCGGAGTGGCGATCGACTTGCCCGCGTTGCCCTCAAGGCAACTTCTAATATCTCCCGCGTGCTCTCCGCGAGCCAGCTTGGCGTCACACTCGCCAGCCTCGGACTCGGCTGGATAGCAGAGTCGACGCTCGCGCACGTTTTCGAAAATCTGTTTGCCGGGCTGCCCTTTGCAATCGAGGTTTCGCTCAGAGTCACGCTTGCGGCCATCATCGCGTACACGGTGCTGACGTACCTGCATGTAGTGCTTGGTGAGCTGACTCCAAAGGCTGCGGCGCTGAATTCACCCGAGCGGATTGCCAAGTATCTCGCGCCCCCGCTGATGGCATTCGCATGGGTCATGAGCCCGTTTATCTGGGTGCTGCACCGGTCGGCGAACGGGCTTTTGAAGGCGATGGGACAACCTCACGCTGGCGCGGAGCAGTCGGTTCATTCACCTGAAGAGCTGCGGCTTCTCGTCGAGCAGTCGCAGGAGGGCGGAGCGCTGCCGGGGGGTGATGCAGATCTCATCGACGGAGTATTTGAGTTCTCCGAGAAGAGCGCGCGTGAAGTCATGACGCCGCGCACCGAGATCAGCGCGTTCGACATACATGCATCGCTCGAAGAAGTATTGACAATTGTTGAGGAGACAGGGTTCTCGAGGTATCCCGTTTACGAGGATTCCATTGACGACATCATCGGCCTCGCGCTGACCAAGGATCTGCTGCGCCTGCTGATTCCGGGTGCCGCAAGCGACAGTTCGGCTTCGGCGGCGGACTTCAATGTCAGGAAACTTCTGCGCCCCGTGCATGTCATTCCGGGATCGCGCGAAGTGGAGGACGTGCTGGCAGACTTCAAGCGGCGCAAGGAGCACATGGCAGTGGTGCTCGACGAGTACGGTGGCACCGCAGGGCTAATTACGATGGAAGATCTGCTCGAAGAGATTGTCGGGGAGATTCTCGATGAATACGACACTACCGAGGAGCCGTCGGAGCCGGTGCTCAGCCACTCGGGTGAGACCCTGGTCTCCGGCAGCACGCACATTGGCGAGTTGAATGAGCGCTTCGGGCTGTCAGTGCCGGAAGAAGACGCAACCACGATTGGCGGTTTCGTGTTCGGAATACTTGGCCGCCTGCCGCATGCGGGCGACAGGGTGATTGCAGGAGGAGCGATCTTTACGGTCGAGGCAATGGAGGGGCGCAGAGTCAGCAACCTTTCCGTGGATCTTCACACTATGGGTGATCGCCGGAGCGAGGAAAGAGAGAAGCAATCCGCCGGCACAGAAGCAGCGCCTCAATAAAGCTCGAAGGATCGGCGATTCCCTGCCCCGCAATGTCCATTGCGGTGCCATGATCGGGCGATGTGCGCGGAAACGGCAGGCCCAGTGTGACATTTACTGCGCCACCAAACGCAGCCACCTTGATAGCGGTCATCCCTACGTCATGATACGGCGCGATTACGGCGTCGAACGCGCCTCTAATTGCACGTACGAATACGGTATCCGCCGGGAATGGCCCTTCGATGCCCGCTCTGCGCGCGGCCGGGGCAAGTATCTCATCGTCTTCAGTCCCGAAGCGCCCTCCATCACCTGCATGCGGATTGAGCGCGCACAGCGCAATCCTCGGCTCTGGAATACCAAACCATTCGCGAAGTGACTGGCGCGTGGTTTCTGCGATCCCGACGATGAGATCTTCCGTCACCGCGGACGCCACTTCGCTCAGCGGGAGGTGAGTCGTCGCGAGCACCACGCGAAGCGGATTCCCTCCGGCGCCGGCAGTTCCGCGAACTGCAGCGAGCATCATCGCCACATTCGAACCGGTCAGCTTTGCGAGCATTTCGGTGTGGCCGGGAAAGTCAAAACCTCCCGCAAGCAGCGCGGCTTTGTCGATGGGAGCGGTGATCACTCCTTGCACCTCGCCAGCCATCGCCATCGCAACGGCGCGCTCGATTGCCAGTCCCGATAGATGACCAGCATCAGCCGCGTCACCTCCGCGCGTCCAGGTACCGATATCCTCGTCTACCTCAACGCCGCAACCGCGCGGACCAATGATCACCAAATCAGAGCGCCCGCCAACCCTGGGGTCGGCGAGCGCCTTGATGATTACTTCCGGTCCGATGCCGCGGGGATCGCCTGCGGTTACGGCAATGCGTGTGGTCAAGGATCCAATTCTATCGCGACGAAAATCTGGTTGCGAAGTTCGTCCAGAAGCGCACGGGTAGCGCGTTCGGCGACGAGCTGCGTGCGGATCCTGTTCCTTATTTCTGCTTCATCGAAATGTCCCGCTTCACTTACGGTAACGAGCTGAATGACCGCCCACTTCGGCGCGCCGCGCGGGCTCGCCAGTTCGAATGGCGCCGTCACATCGCCGGGCTTTTTACCAGCGATGGCAGTGGAGTACGAAGGCGGCAGTGAATCGCGGACAAACGGCTGGAGAATTCCCTTCTCTTCTGCCGGATCGTGATGCTTTGCGCTCACCGAATCGAATGAAGCACCGGCTCTGAGTTGAGCAGCCACCTGCTCGGCCTCGACCTTCGCAGCGGCAACATCGGCTGAGTCAACCGTCGGGGAGATGAGTATGTGTCGCGCCTTCACTTCGGCGGCCTGAACGCGATCAACTCGAATGATGTGATAGCCGAACGGCGTTTCAATCACGGGGCTGATCTGTCCGGGAGGGAGCGCGAACATGACGCGTTCGAACTCGGGAACCATCGCGCCCCGCCGGTTCCAGCCCAAGTCGCCGCCCTGCGGCTTTGACCCCGGGTCCATCGACTCACGCTTTGCGATGAGCTCGAAGTCTCCACCCTTGCGCAGCTCGACGAGAATTGAGTCTGCCCTTGCCTTTGCACTCAGCTTCGCGGCGGGGGACGGCTTGGGAGCGACGATCACCTGTCGAAACGTTACGGTAGCAGGGGACGCGACGAGCGCTGCCCTGTTGCGCTCGAACGCTTCGTTGATCTCCTCCTCACTGACATTCCGTCCAACTGAAGTCTTTTTCAGTTCCTCGAACGCGCGCTGCTGAAGTGCGCGCCGGTAAAACTGCTCGTACAGTGTCCGGCGATATTCCTCCGGCGTTCCGAAACCTGCACTCCGCAATTCGGCATCGTACTCTGCGTCGGTCTTGAACTGCTGCCGGACGCGTTTCACCTGATCGTCCACCGTCCGATTCACTTCGTCAGGAGTGACGACGATGTTGAGCTGATGCGCCTTCTGGACGAGAATCTCCTCGTCAACGAGTGCATTGAGCGATTCCTTCACCAGCGCCTCCTGTCCAGCAGAATCCGGAGGAAGCGTCAGGCCTGCAGCGCGCTGCTGGTTGATGGAGTTGGAGACGTCGCTGAAGAGGATTGCCTGATTCCCGACTATCGCGACAATACGGTCGACCGGGATTGCCGACGTGCGCGCCGCCGAAGCGGGACGGCTGGCCGGTGGCGCTGACTGCGCTGCTAGCGACAGCGGCAGCACAGTCAGAGTCAGCAGCACTAATTGTTTCACCATTTCTTATTCTACCCTTTGATGCCTCAGCGGTTCGCTACTTCTTTGCAGCTGTATCCGCATTGGGCACTGGAACTACCGATCCGGGTTGCCCCGCCTTTGCCGTGGAATCAGTTGCAAGCCTTACCTTCGCGGCTTCGAGCAGCACCTGATCAATGGCCTTCGTGTTGATCGTGTAGTCGTACTTGTCCCGCAGTGCGTTCTGCACCGGCTGGGTGATGTCAACAAACTGCGCCTGCTGCGCGAGCAGCTTCACGACGTAATCCTCGACGCGCTGCGCTGCGAGCTTCGCGCGGTCACTCTTGGACTTTGCCGCCGTCTCGAGTTCCTTCGGATCGAGATTGAGTGCCGTCCACGCGTTCGTCACTGACGTGCGGAACAGCTTTCTGATCTCGGCCAGCTGTTCTGCATCCGGCCCGAGCTTGGCGCTGTCCGCAGAATGCAGGACCAGCTCGTTACGAACGAAATTGCCAACGAATGTCGGAAGCATCGAATCGGGCGCAGACTTTACGCGCTCGCCGATCTGGGCCTGCGGCGGGAATGTTTCCATCCAGCGTGCGAGGTCGGCAGCGGTGAACTTGCCGATGTTCGACGTTGCCAGAACTGTCTTATCGTCGCGATGGCTGTTGGGATCTTCCACCACTGCACGCACTGTTGCCGCCGTGCCCTTCTTGATATCGACCTTGGAAGACTTCTCCAGTCCGGCGAGGTACGTGCTCTCCGCGGCCTGCATTCCACCCTGCTGCATTTCCTGCATGAACTGTCCCTTCACTTCATCGAACGTCGGACGGCGGATGATGTGAAATCCGAACTGCGTCTGGATGACCGGCGAGATCTCGCCTGGCTTGAGCGCAGCAGCGGCCTGGTCGAATTCCTTGACCATGGCGCCACGCGGGAAGATCCCGAGCGATCCGCCATTGGGAGCTGAACCCGGATCCTGGCTGTTCTTTCTCGCGAGCTCTGCAAAGTTGGACGAGTTCACTTGGGCGCGGATGGCGTCAATCTTCTTCTTTACTGCCGCTCTGCCTGCGGGGCTCGAATCGGGAGTGGACAGAAGAATGTGGCTCGCCGCGAGCATCGATCCGCTGTTGTAAGCGGCCTGTGCAGAAGCGCTATCCGGCGCCTTCCACGTCTTCGAAACCTGGTCATACCACTTCTTCGCCTTCACGTTGGCAAGAATCGCCCACATGGCGTCGTCGATTTTCTTCACGTCCTTCAGCGAATCGTTGTTGACCGCTGCAAGTGCGATGAGTTGATAGTTCACCCAGACATCGACGATCGTAGTGGCGATATCCTTCCGGAGCGGGGCTTTCGAACTGCCCATGAGATTGGCGAGACGCGTAATGCTGAGTTCCTGGTCTGCCGCCTTGGCGACAACGTCCACGTGCGCGGACATCGCGTCCTTGAGCGAGTCACAACCAGTGACGAGGAGAACTGCACCGAGGGCGGCAATAGCGATTTTTTTCATGATTGTGTGAGTCGTTTGTCAGCCGGGGCTCTAGCCACGGCCGCGTAGAGTTGCGAGAGCTCGAACCAGGCCGCCGATCAGCTCCGCGCCGCCCAGCCGGGTTAATTTGAGCGAAAGCGGATGTGCGCGCCGCACCTCCGCCTGAAACTGGACCTCGTGAAAAGCCGCCGAGATCCCCTTCATTCGGGGCACGGCGTGCTCCCCAAAAGTAATACGTGCCTCGTTGCCACGCAGCAGCATCGAGTCTATTTGAGCGTAACCTCCGAGTACTCTGAGCATCGCAACCGAGAAAAAGGTTTCCGCCGGAGCGGGCACAGGCCCAAACCTGTCCCGGACCTCCGCGCTCAGGCTCTCGATGGCCGACGGCTCCGTCATGTGGGTCAGGCGCCGGTAGATGTCCAGCTTGGCGTCCTGGCTGGCCACGTAGTCGTCGGGCAGATAGGAAGGCAGATCCACCGACACGTCGGCCGGCTGAAGCTTGGGCGCCGTATCGCCCCGCATTACGCGCTGCACAGTCTCGTCCAGCATGCGGAGATACATGTCGAAGCCGACGGCCGATACGAACCCCGACTGCTCGGGGCCGAGCAGATTGCCGGCCCCCCTCAGCTCGAGGTCCTTGAGCGCGATCCTGTATCCCGCGCCGAGTTCCGTGTGGTGCTCGAGAATCTTGAGGCGGCGGTTGGCATCTTCGTCGATGTCGCCATCAGATACCATGAGGTAGCAGTTGGCGCGTCGGTGAGACCGGCCCACCCGCCCGCGGAGCTGATACAGCTGGGCCAGGCCGAAATGGTCGGCCCGGCTGACGAACATCGTATTCGCATTCGGCACGTCCAGGCCGGATTCGACGATCATCGTAGATACGAGTACGTCGGTTTCTCCATCGACAAACTCGCGCATGACTCGCTCGAGGTCGCGCTCGCGCATCTGTCCGTGACCCACGCCAACGCGTGCGCGCGGGACTATTCTCTGGACTCGCGCCGCGATCGAATCGATGGTCTCTACGCGATTGTGAACGAAGAAAACCTGCCCTCCGCGATCGAGTTCCCGGGAGATGCCCTCTTCGATCAAGCCCTCGTCCCACGGCTCCACGAACGTGAGCACTGGCGACCGATCGCGCGGAGGGGTCTGCATCAACGTCATGTCTCGCAGCCCCGCAAGCGAGAGATGCAGCGTGCGCGGAATCGGAGTCGCGGTCAGCGTCAGGACATCCGTGTCCATCTTGAGCTGCTTCAGCCGCTCCTTGTGCTTCACTCCGAACCTGTGCTCCTCATCCACAATGATGATGCCCAGGTTCTTGAACTCCACGTCTTTGCTGAGCAGGCGATGCGTACCGATCACGATGTCTGTCTTTCCGCTCGCCAGATCTGCCACCACTTCGGCCTGCTGCTTTGGCGTCTCGAAGCGGCTCAGCGTCCTGACTTCCACCGGAAAATCAGCCAGCCGGTCTCCAAACGTGCGCGAATGCTGCTCGGCCAGAATCGTCGTGGGCACCAGAACGGCGACCTGCCTGCCGGACTGAACTGCCTTGAAAGCAGCACGCACCGCGATTTCCGTCTTGCCATATCCGACATCTCCTACCAGCAGCCGGTCCATTGGACGTGCCCGCTCCATGTCTGACTTCACATCCGCCGTGGCAGTGCGCTGGTCAGGAGTGTCCTCGAACAGAAACGAAGATTCGAGCTGCCGCTGCCACGGAGTATCAGGAACGTGTGGCGGCCGTGTTGCGACTTTGCGGCGCGCGTATAGATCGAGCAGTTCGACCGTCATCTCCTGAATCGCGGCCTTAGTGCGATCGCGCTGCTGGCCCCAGCGTTTGCCGCCGAGTGTGTGCAGGCGCGGCGGCGGGTTGTCGGCGGTGATGTCGGATGCCGACCTGAAACGCTCGATCTGATCTATCCTATATAGAGGGACGTTGAGGCGCGATCCGCCTTCGTACTCGATGACCGCGGCTTCTACCGTGCTCTCCCTGACGAAAACCTTTTCGATGCCGCGGTAGATGCCCACGCCATGCTCAAGATGAACCACGTAATCGCCGGGCGAAAGCGCGGATAGCGATTCGATGGACGAGCCGGTGGTGTACTTTCGCGACCTGCGGATGCGCCGTTCGCGGCGGAATATCTCGTGATCGGTGAGAACTCTGAGTCCTGCCGACTGCATTCCCCATGGAGGAATCACGAATCCCCCGTGCAGCACGCCAATCGCTAGCGATGCGGTGCTTCCACCGCGCTCGCTCAGCAGTTCCTCGAGGCGTTCCGACTGTCCGGAGTTGTCGCAAAGGATCATTGTCGGAACGCCATCAGAGACCACTTCGCGAAGCCGGTTCATATCGCGGAGAATGGGTTCCGGCAGCACCACGGGAAACTCGATGAGCAACGGAGGATTGGCCGCATCTGCGAATTCCGCATGCGCGTCAGTCACCGCGCCGGCAAAAATTTCCAGGATGCCGAGTGAAGCGAGCGCCGAAAGCGTGTCGTCGGGCGTCGCGTACAATTCGCTGCGGCCCGGGGTGTCTTCGCCTCTCCGCCGGGCGAGATCGATGTGGTGCTGCGCCTCGTCCCATGTGCGGCGCAGCTCCGGAGCAATGCGGGAGTCCTCGGGAATGATGAGGATCGTGTCCGGCGTAAAGAGCGCGCCAATCGAAACCCGCTCTGCGTCCTCCTGAACTCCGGAAAGTTGTCCGTCGACCGGCAGTACGAGTGCGAGCTCTGCATCGCGGGTGGAGCGCTGGCTGATGAGGTCGAAGTGTCGCAGCTCGGAAACCTCATCGCCCCAGAACTCGAGACGCACCGGTTCGGCCATGCCGAAGCTGTAGATGTCGAAGATTCCGCCGCGCATGCTGAATTGCGCCACGTCCTCGACCATCGGCACGCGTTCAAAACCAATTGATTCGAGATGCGCGGCTAGATCTTCCGGGCGCCGCGTGTCGCCCTTTCGGATCTCAAGGCGTGTGTGCGCGAGCGCGCGCGGCAGCTGTGTTTTTTCGAGGAGTGCGCGCGCCGTGGTGAGAAGGACCTTGATCTCGCCCCTGCCGATTCTCTCCAGAGTCTCGACTCTCTCACCGGCGACCTCCGCGTGCGGCTCGGCCTCGCCAAATCCTTCGCGGGGAGGATAGAAGGCGACGGATTCGCTGTCGCCGATCGATTCCATGTCAGCCAGCCATCGCTCTGCACCCGCAACTCCTTCCGCGATTACGACAAAAAATCGGCCGGGATGAGCGTGCGTAAGCGCAGCGACAATGAGCGCGTCACTGGAACCTGGGAGGCCGGCGGCGTGTAACCGGATATTTGCGGGAGGAAGTTCCAAGGCCAGCTTTCCGAACGACGGAAGCGCCTGGATTGCCTCTAAAAGTGCTGGCAATGCCACTGTTCGCAAGCTATAGTGCTACAGGCCCTGGTGGTAGGACGGATTGGACACAGGAGATCAGATGAGAAAGCTATTGATGGCCGGCATTTGTGCGACGATGGCTGTTGCGTACGGCCGCGTGGAAGCTCAATCTGAACCGAAGGTTTACACCCCTCGTTTCGATCGAATTGAAGTTCGTGCCTCGCAGGAAGCTCCCGCGGTGGACGTCTGGGTTGACCAGAACGTTTTCACATACGACGACTACATCCGGCCTTATTTCCGGGCTGACCCCGGTGCCTACGTCACCATAGTGCGGGTCACTACCGACGGCGAGCTCAAGGTGCTTTACCCGCGCCGCCCCGGCCAGCAGACCCGCTATCGGGAAGGAGCCCTCGCACACGACCGGCTTCCGTGGTTTACGGAACCCGCCTATCAGGTTCGCGAATCGTCCGGAACGGGCTTCATTTTCGCGATCGCCTCGTATGACAGATTCGACTACAAATACTATACGTGGGGCTCTGAGTGGAGCGGGTCGCGGCTTGCCAGCAGCGGGCGTGGCGCTGATCCGTTCAACGTAGTGCGTCGCTTCATCGACCAGACACTCAGCGACCGAAGCGACCATTCCGTCGATTACACAACGTACGACGTGAACAGTGTGAGTCGCCGCAGCCGCTATGCCACGCGATTCAGCAGCTTTGGTTACGACGATTACTACATGATGTGCCTCGATGCCTTCCGCACGAGCTACCTCAATTACTGCCGCTCCTATTATGGGTCGGGCTTCGCTCCGTTCGTCGTGACCACCAGGCCGAACACTCCGGGAACACCTGCACCCGGTAACGGCATGCGGCCGCCGGAAGGGCCGAGGGTTGGCGATCCTATGGTGCCGGACGCACCGCAGGAAGCTCCGACGCCGGCTGAGGGACGGCTGCCACACGTTGATATCGCCGAGACTGCCGCAATGGCGAGGCGAGAGCGCATGCTGCGTGACGCACGGCCTCGCGTTGAGATGAAGACAGAGCCGGGCCAGCCGAATCGAGAGCCGCGGGTTTACACGCAGGATCGCGACCCGGCTCCGGCGCGGCGGAGCGCGCCGCAGGTGGAGCAACCGCGTATGGAGCAACCGCGCATGGAGCAGCCGCGTATGGAGCAACCGCGCATGGAGCAGCCGCGTATGGAGCAGCCACGTTCGGCTCCGGTAGCGGCGCCGCCTGCACCGCGAGTGGAAGTGCGAGCCCAGCCGCAGCACCAGGCGCCCTCCGAGCCGGCGAAGACGCAGAAAGACAACTGACCCTGAACCGACGAGGCCCCCGAGAACGCCGGAAACAGAAAGACTGATTATTAAACTGTTCTTCCTGCTCGGCGTTCTCGGCGTTCTCGGTGGTCAATCATCAGGGTTCCCGCTTTGCGGAACCTGCCCCATGGTTAGGTACGCCGGATTCAGCCCTCTGCAAACTATATTTCGGGCTACCCCGGAAACGCCTCCGGGCTGACACGCCGGAACCGCATTGAATCTCGATCACATCCGCAATTTTTGTATTGTCGCACACATAGATCATGGGAAATCCACGCTCGCCGACCGACTGATTGAAGCCACCGGGATGCTTCAGAAGCGCGAGATGAAGGCCCAGGTGATGGATACCCTCGATCTCGAACGCGAGCGCGGAATCACGATCAAGCTCAACGCAGTGCGGATGAGTTACGCTTCACTTGACGGCACCATCTACGAGCTCAACCTGATCGACACCCCGGGTCACGTTGATTTCACGTACGAGGTATCGCGTTCACTGGCGGCGTGCGAAGGCGCCATTCTCGTCGTTGACGCCTCGCAGGGAATCCAGGCACAGACACTGTCGAACCTGTTCCTCGCGCTCGACGCCGGACTCGAGATCATTCCCGTACTCAATAAGATCGACCTCCCGGGCGCCGAGCCGGAAAAGAGAAAGCAGGAAGTGTACGATCTGCTCGGCGTTGATCCAGACGACATTCTGCTCGTGAGCGCAAAGGAAGGGCTCGGCATCCCGGAGCTGCTGGAACAGGTAGTGAAGCGCGTGCCGCCGCCGAAGGGAAATGCAGACGGACCACTGCGCGCGCTCATCTACGATTCGTACTACGACCGTTATCGCGGCGCCATTCCAAGTGTGCGCGTTGTTGACGGAACGATTCGCGTCGGCACCAACATCACGTTCGGCGCGAGCGAATCCGTCTACGAAGTTGCCGAAGTCGGCTACAACCAGCTGCGCCAGGTGCGCGCAACGGAGCTTGGGCCCGGCGAAGTCGGTTACGTGGTTGCGAACGTGCGCTCAGTGAAAGAAACGCGCGCTGGTGACACAATCTTCGATGCGACAAATCGCGCGCCGCAGGCGTTGCCGGGCTATCGCGACGTTCGGTCGTTTGTGTTTGCGGGCATCTATCCCACCGACACGCAACAGTACGAAACGCTTCGCGATGCGCTGGAGAAACTTCAGCTCAACGACGCGTCCCTTCAGTACGAGCCCGAAACGTCAACCGCGCTCGGCTTTGGATTTCGCTGCGGATTTCTCGGCCTTCTCCACATGGAGATCGTCCAGGAGCGGCTCGAGCGCGAATACGAGCTGGACCTCGTTACGACTGTGCCGAGCGTGGAGTACAAGGTCTACAAGACCGACGGCGAGATGCAGCTGGTGGAGAACCCGTCGCGGATGCCTTCAGCGACGATCATCGACTATGTCGAGGAGCCGTTCGTCAAGGCGCGCATCATGGCGCCGGCTGATTACATCGGTCCCATCATGACGCTCGGCACCGAGCGGCGCGGGGTTTACAAGAACATGACGTACCTCGACCAGTCGCGCGTGGAGTTCGACTGGGAGTTCCCGCTCGGCGAGATCATTCTGGATTTCTTCGATCGTCTGAAAACGATCAGCCGCGGCTACGCATCACTCGATTACGAGATGCTCGAGTACAGGCAGAGCGAGCTCGTGCGTCTCGATATGCTCATCAACGGCGACCCGGTGGATGCGTTTTCCGTGATCATCCACCGTGACAAGGCATATGAGTGGGGCCGGAAGATCGCGGACAAGCTGAAGGAACTCATTCCCCGTCAGCTATTCGAAGTGATCATTCAGGCTGCGATCGGCCAGAAGATCATCGCCAGGACGACTGTCAAGGCGCTACGGAAGGACGTGCTCGCGAAGTGCTATGGCGGTGACATCAGCCGTAAGCGAAAACTCCTGGAGAAGCAGAAGGAAGGTAAAAAGAGAATGAAGCAGGTTGGGTCAGTGGAAATTCCCCAGGAGGCATTTCTCGCTGTCCTTCAGGTCGACTGAGTCGTGAGTTCGCTCGTTGTTCAGACGAGCTTTCTCGGGGATGTCGTCCTCACGACGCCACTGATCGCCGAGCTTGCGAAGCGTGGCCCGGTGGACGTGCTCACCACGCCGGAAGGATCCGCGATTCTGAAGCACGACCCTGGCATCCGTAACCTCATCGTCTACGATCGACGAAACGCGGATCGCGGGCTCGCAGGATTTGCGAGAATGGCAGCGAGAATCCGGAGCGCAGCACGTCAGGGTGCCGGTGGCGCATCGAGTGGGTCCGATGTGAAGACAGGATATTCGACTGCCTACCTGGCTCAGGGTTCTATCCGCAGCGCACTGCTCGTGATCTCGACGGGCGTTAAGCGGAGAATCGGCTTCAACACTTCGGAAGGAAGCCGCCTCTACACCGATAGAGTGGAGTACCGCCCGGACAGGCATCACGCCGAGCGACTGTGGTGGCTCTCGATGATGGCATGCGCTGACCCTCCGTCGCCCGCGCAGATCACGCCAAGACTGTACCCATCGTCGGAAGATGTGACAGAGGCGGCGTCGATGCTCTCGGAACAATTCGACGATCATGCGAAGACTCTGGTTGCGCTTGCGCCTGGCAGTGCGTGGGGCACGAAACGATGGCCGTATTTTCCTCAACTCGCAGCAGAGCTCAGCGGCGAGTTCAATGTGGTCGTGGTGGGCGGTCAGGCGGACATCGAAGCTGGAAGTGAGATTCTGAATGCACTGCCGAAAGGAACGGCCGTAAATGCCGCGGGGCGGCTCGGCATTCTGGCATCGGCTTCCGTGATTGGCCAGGCAGCGGCGCTCGTGTCCAATGATTCAGCCCCTCAGCACCTCGCATCCGCAATGGGTACTCCGACCGTCTGTGTATTCGGGCCAACAGTTCCCGAGTTCGGATTCGGTCCGCTGGCGGAGGGCTCGCGGGTTGCCGGTCTCGACGGGCTTGCGTGCCGGCCCTGTGACCGGCATGGTCCTCAGCAGTGCCCGCTTGGACATTGGCGCTGCATGCGCGATGTTTCCGTCGGGGCAGTGTTCGATCTCCTCACGCAAACCCTTCGCGAGCGAGTTGAAGCGTGACCGTTAGAGAAAAATTCATTGTCGGGATCGATCTGGGCGGTACCAACATCGCGGCAGGAGTGATGCCCGTAGATGGAACGCGCGAGATCGCCATGCGGATGATCTCCACTCATGCGGAAGAAGGCGCGGAAGCAGTCGTCGACCGCATTGCTGCCGTTGTCGAGGATGTTATCGCGCAGACCAGCAAGGAAACTGGAGCAGAGCGCTCGGATTTCCTGGGTGTCGGCATCGGTTCGCCTGGCCCGCTTGATCGAGCCAGAGGCGTGGTGATAGTGACGCCGAATCTGGGGTGGAGAGATTTTCCACTTCGCGATGAGGTCAGCAAGCGCGTGAACCTTCCCGCTACTCTCGACAACGATGCGAACTGCGCAACGCTCGGCGAATGGTGGTGCGGTGCTGCAAAGGGCGGGCGCAATGTCGTCGGCCTCACCATCGGCACCGGCATTGGCGGCGGACTGATTCTCGACGGCAAGCTGTATCACGGCGCTTCTGATACCGCTGGCGAAATTGGCCATACGACAATTGACTCGACGGGCCGAAGGTGCAAGTGCGGTAATTACGGGTGCCTCGAGGCTTACACTTCAGGCCCGGCCATCGCGGAACGCGCGCGCGAAGTGCTCGATGTGGATGACGAATCCATTCTGCTCAGTCTTGCCGGTGGCGACCCCGCCCGCATCACAGCTCAGACGGTATTCGAAGCATCGAAGCGTGGCGATCCTGTCGCGCTCGATGTAGTGAGGGATACGGCGCATTTTCTGGGAGTCGGGATTTCCAACCTCATCAACATCTTCAATCCCGACACGTTCGTGGTCGCGGGCGGCGTGACGCAGGCAGGTGACCTGTTATTCGATCCGCTTCGCGCGGAAGTGCGGCGCAGGGCGTTCAAGCCCGCCGTTGATGCGTGCCGAATTGTCCCGGGCGCGCTGCCGCTCTCCGCGGGTGTTGTTGGTGCGGTAGCGACATTCAGGGCGCAGACGCTGGGAGATCTCTAGCCGGAACGACAGCGTTCCGGAAGCGCTGAGTCAGCGCCGCAAGACTCCCGGCAGGACCCGTCCATCAAGATCTGACGGAGTTGGAATTCCCAGGATCGCCGCAGCCGTAGGCGCAAAGTCTACAGTCGCCGCGCGCGATGTGTCATTCGCTCTGCTTATTCCGGGCCCCATGAAAATCATCGGCACATGCCTGTCGTACCAATAGGTCTGTCCATGACTGCTGCCTCTCTGTCCCGCCAGTATTCCCGGGATAAATCGAAACTCCACGTCCTCGCGGCTGAACCGGTCGGGCTCCCGGCCCGGATACATTGAACGCTTCTGGAGGACGGCGAAGCTGTCGGGCTGGGATTTCCTTGCGAGTTCTTCGTGAGTCCATGCATCCGCGACGAGCGGATTCTTTTTCAACGCAGCAGCAAGCTCGCGCGCCGCGGCCGACTTGTTCGCGCCTGAATCAGCGCGCACACGCAGCGCTTCGAGAGAGGCCACTTCCGCGGGTGTGAGACGGTGGCCATACTCGCCGCGGGCGATGAGATCTTCGGGGCTGTCCAGGACGCCGTGGTCGGCAGTGAGCATAATCGTCCAGCGGTTCGCTCCCACTGTCTTGTCGAGAAAAGCAAAGAACTTCCCCAGTTCCCGGTCGAGGCGGAGCAGGTTGTCCAGCTGCTCTCGGCTCAACGGGCCGAAGCGATGGCCGATTCTGTCCGTGGCGGAAAGCGATACGTTGAGGAAATCGGGCGATGCATCACGGCCAAGCTCCAGATGGGTGACCATCGCCTGCGCCATTTCGAGAGTTGCTGCATCGAGTGCGGGAGTGCTTTCCCACCATTGCCAGAACGCTCCCGTTACACCGTCAGAACTGAAGGAATGCGGGAAGAAAGTATGGACGCCATCTGCCTCGGTCGAGATGGTGTCGCGATTTGCCCGTGAGAGTGCCGCGCGCGGAGCCGTGAGATTCCAGACGGAGTCAGCAATGTGTCGCTCGAGCTGCCCCGTGTTGAAGCTGCTCACCCAGACGGGATCTGCCGATCGATAATAAGTCGACGTGACGAACCGTCCGGATGGACTGTCGAACCAGTATACGTACGCGTTCCGGGAATGACCGGCCGGCTGAACAGCGCCACGGTCTTTACCGGACACGGAGGCAATCCGGGAGTCGGGCCTTGTAGCAAGCAGCCAATCCGCAAATCCGCGCCGCATGTTGTGAACCGGAGACACGCCCGGCCGAGTGGGTGATCCCACGATTTTTACCGTCGAATCATCGACGTTCTGGACCACCACCCATCTCCCTGCGGAGTTCTCCAGCCAGACATTGGCAATTACGCCGTGTTTGTCGGGATGTACGCCAGTACCGAGCGACGCATGACCTACTGCGGTTTCGGTGGCAGCGTGATCGTGGGCAGCGTTAGCGTAGGAATGTCCATCGTCTCGCAGGCGCTTGAATCCGCCAGTCCATAGGTCGCCGTAACGATCGAGCAGGTCGGCACGGAGCTGGTCCACTACCAATAGAACGACGAGCGATGGCTGGCCGCCGCCGGACGGGATTGGCTGCGTATCAGGCATCGGGGCCGGAGCGCATCCCGCAGCCGCGAGAAATGCGATGGGATAAAGCGTGCGAAACAGGGAAATCGGCATGTCGGGGTTCATCCGGTTGTGACGGGGACCGAAGCGCGCAGCCCGGTCGTATTAACGATTCGGTGCGTGAACGCAAGACGCGAAATTTCGAGGACGATGGACTAAGCTTATACTGAGGCACCGCCCCCTGTCACCCGAGGACGACGTTGGACATAAGAGTTCCGCAGGACAAACTTCGAAACGGCAGTCCCGACACACGCAGCCATCGCCTCGGCGTAATCGGCAGCTTCGTGTGGGATGTCATTCATGGGCGTGATCCCCATGATGCACCGGTCGAGGAGTGGGGCGGAATTACCTATGCGCTGGGTGCGCTCGACGCCGCGCTGGAGAGCGACTGGGAAATTGCTCCTATAGTGAAGGTCGGCAGCGACCTCGCCCCGAGGGCGCGCGAATTTCTGCGCGGACTTCGCCGAATTGCGCCCGACGGTGAGGCAATCGAGGTGCCGCATCCAAACAATCGCGTCACGCTTCATTACCAGAGCGCCGAGCGCAGGTGCGAGCGGCTGACCGGCGGAGTGCCCGGCTGGAGCTGGCTGGGCCTCAAGCCGTTGCTGTCCGACATAGACGCGCTCTACATAAATCTCATAAGCGGTTTTGAGCTCGACCTCGAAATCGCGCAGCATATTCGCGCTCATTTCAAGGGTCCCATTTTCTGCGACATGCATTCCCTGCTGCTCGCCAGGCAGCCGGATGGCGTCCGCACGCTCGAGCCGCTTCCCAATCCAGGCGCCTGGTTCCGGTGTTTCGACATTGTTCAGGTCAATGAGGACGAAATGTCGATGATGGCACCTGACCCACTGGCATTGGCCGCCATGGCAATGTCCTCGGGAGTGAGTGCTCTGAATGTGACGCTCGGAAGCCGCGGCGTGGTTTATTTCGCGGCTCCAGGTTTCGAACGACTGGCGGATCTGGAGCGGCACTCGCTTGCTCCGCCACCGGGAGCGCTGAGAACCGAGCTGGTTCCGGCAGTTCCTGCCCGCG
>JBKJNN010000077.1:0-55943 GCA_046593625.1 Gemmatimonadaceae bacterium
GAGTCGATTGTCCGAAGTCTGGACGGTCCCCCGGGAGCTAACAGCAACGGAAAGGTGACCATAGTGCGCGACGGCCATACGGTCACCATTACCCGGGGCGACAAGCCGACCGTCGAGGTTACAACGCCCGAGGCGGCCCCAGCTCCCGTTGCGGAACCGGTTGCCAAAGTGACACCGGTCCCGCCCGCCACACCGAAGCCAAAGAAATAGCTACTCGAACTTCGTGACTTTGGCCGGAACCGGCGGATTCTTTGCTCGCGATACGAGCGTCTTTTCAAAGGCCGGAAGGAAGATGTCGTACGATGAACCCGGGTGCCACAGAACCCAGCTCTCGTACCCCGAGTCGTAAACTGCCTTCTTCTGCGCTTCAATCTCGGCTGCACCGTACTTCGGCGGTCCGAGGGTGAATGCCTGAAGCCAGGGACGAACGCGCTGGCCTTTGAGGCCAATGGCTTCGTTGCGTACCCGACCGCGTGAGATAGCGGTATGAATGATGTCGTAGGGCTGCGCGTTCGGGTGAGCGATGCCGAATGAACCGCGCGGATAGTGCGACGGATACACCATCGGGAGCACCACATCTACGGCCTTTACCATCGGCTCCCACCGCTGTCCAACCTCGAGCGCTCCTCCAACAGTGGATACGAGTCCGAAAATATCCGCAGTGGTGCGCACGCCGAGTTTATCCATGCGCTTCTTTGCAGCGTTCAGAAATTCGGCGAGGGCGTCGGTCTTTCCACGCCCGTTTGATTCCGGAAATACCTGCGCCGGCAGGCTCTTGTACGGCTCGGGGAATCGAATGTAATCGAACTGAATTTCACCGAAGCCCATCTTTACCGCCTCTTCAGCGATCCGGAAATTGTACTCCCAGATTGCATTGGCGTACGGGTTCACCCAGGTGAGACCCTTGTGATCGCGCCACGGAGTGCCGTCTGCCTTCCGAATGACATGATTCGGATTCTGGCGCGCAGTCACCGAATCCTTGAAGACAACAATTCGGGCAATGGGGAGAATCCCGTGCGCGTTGAGCGTATCGAGAAGCGCCTTCATGTTGCCGACCTTGGTCTGTGTGCCGCCATTCTTCTGGACCATCGGGTCGGTCGAGTTGTAATTGAGCCCGAACTCATCCTTCACGTCGATCACGAAGGCGTTGATCTCAGTTGAATCCGCTACGGCTATGAGTTTTTTCATCCTCTTCGAGCTTTGGGCCGCGAACCGGTTGATGTACAACCCGCGAATCGGCGCGGAGGGGTCCGTACGAAGCTTCTGAACCGCTGCCGGCAACTGGGTGGCCGAAGCCGCAGCCGGTGTTTCAGGAGTCCCCGCAGGGGCCGGCTGGGCGCTGGCATCGCGAACCCCTATTACCGATTGCGAGGCGGAATCCGCGGCAAGGTCGGTTTTCCCGGCAGCAGCATCGCGGCTGTTGACGCAGGCAGATGAGAGAACAGCAAGTAACAGAATTGGACGCATTGTATTCAGGGAGTCGGGAAGGTTTGGCAGGGGATGATGCACTATATTTGCCAGCAATGCGAAATCTCTGCTGGCTTGCTCTTGTACCCCTGAGTGGCTGTTCGTTGCCATTGCCGACGCCACCGTCGGCAGAATTCCTTGTGGCTGCCTCTGGATCGACCTACTGGGTGCAGAGCGGGCCGCGCGGAATCAGCTCCCGTACGTCCCCCCTGATCCTGACCAGCGCCGACAACAAGTTCTACGAAATCTATATAGATGAGGTCACGCGGTCGTACGAGGACGCCTTGTTTACAGGGGAGCCCATCTATCGGCGGGACCTTCTGAGCGGCAAGCAGAAACTGCTGTGGGAGGAGACGAGGGTCTCCGCCTGGGAAAAGGCTTACCTCAGTGGCCACCCGGACGCCCGACTGCTCGGGGAAGATGAAGACGGAAGTGAAGACGTGAGCGTTGCGGCCACCGGGGAAGCAGACATTCTGGCCGTGGTGGGTCCATACATTCTGTACGATCGGCGGATAACGCTCGAGCGGGGCAGTTTTCAGAGAACGGATTCATCGACCGCAGCGATTGATATCAGGTCCGGAGCCGCAGTTCCGCTCGATGCACTGGTGCGGGATACAACGATCCTGGGCGTGGGTGCGGTGAGGGAAGGCACTACGGTGAGATGGCGCCATTCCGGCTATGACGTACTGGCGCGCTGGGACGAGTCGCGCGCCCAAAGCCAGGTGATTCTCCGCGACATGCGTGGAAACGAATGGCCCCTCGGTTACGTGACCTCACGGCTTCCGCGAATCTTCTGGCTCGATGAACCGCGGGTAGATGAAAAATTGCGGAATGCCCTTGCTGTCGCATTCGACCGCGCGCGAGTAGATGACTCCGAGACACAGCTGGTGCGTACGCCAGCCCGCGGGCAGGGTAAGTCCACTCGATTGGCAGTGGCGCGGCCGGGTACGGTGCCACCGCCTCAGCTCATGTTTCAGTGATGACGCAGTCGATCTCGCGCACCGTGCAGGAGACTCAGCACGAGACATCGCAGCTCATGATGCCTCAGCACTCCAACAATCTCGACCACGTTTTTGGTGGAGTGATTCTGTCGATGATGGACACCGCTTCGGCAGTTTCGGCGATTCGGCACGCGCGGATGAACTGCGTGACAGTTTCGGTTGACCGCGTGGATTTTCGCGAGCCGATTCACATGGGCGACCTGGTGATCATGAAGTGCAGCGTGAATTATGTCGGACGGACTTCGATGGAAGTAGGAGTGCGCGTAGAGTCAGAGAATCTCCAGACCGGCGTCAGGCGGCATACCAATTCGTGCTATCTGACGTTCGTCGCGGTGGATAGGAACGGCCGACCGGTGGAAGTCCCAAGTCTCGTTCCCGAGACTGAGGAGGAGATCAGGCGCTACGAGGCGGCGAAGGCCCGTCGCGCGCGTCGCCTCGAAGAACGAAATTCAGAGCGGGCTGCGATGCCGCGGGGCTGACCCCGGCACGTCATTCGCTTAAAGAACGCCGCATGCGCAGGAATTTTTCGGTAGACGACGCTAACAGGATGCTTCCGCTGGTTCGCCGGATCGTGAGTGACGCGGTGCGCGATTACTGGCGGTGGCAGGAAAAGGTTCAGGAGTTTGAAGAAGTCGCGGCCAATCGCCTGGCTGATGAGCCGAACGACGATGCAGACCGGCTGGAGCGGGAGGCACATGCGATAGCCCGTGAAATTGACGGCTACATTATGGAGATCAGGGAGCTGGGCGTGGAGATGAAGGGAATCGACTCCGGGCTCGTGGATTTTCCGTCTGAGATAAACGGGAAGCCGGTGCTGTTGTGCTGGCAGCTTGGAGAAGAGTCGGTTCAGTACTGGCACGACAGAGAGGCGGGGTTTGCGGGACGGCAGAGGGTGGAATCACTACAGGAATATTGAATGTCAAAAGAGACGAAGGTCTATCAGGGTGGAGATGGAATCAACTGGGGGGTGCAGGTGAAGATGCCTACGGCTAGCAATGCCATGGTCGTCTTTCGTCATCCAGGTGGGGATTCATCGGGGCTCAATCGATACGCGTGGCATCAATGGCGCGGTCCGGAGGCAAGAAGCGTTACGTCGCGCATATCGCCGGACGCAGTGATGAAGGTGCTGACCGATGATGCGCTTGCTCTCCTCTTTCGGCGTTCGATGCCGATTTCTCCGGGTGCGAGCCCGCTGAGCCGCTAGACCCCGATTCTACGAGTGCGGCACGTACGGAGCCGCTGCATCTCCCCATAGCTCGCGCAGCCGGGCGTCGCGTCCGCACCCGCGCCGATAGGCCTCGTAGCGCGCGGGATTTCTGTCCGCAAACTGCTGGTGGTACTCCTCTCCGCGCCAGAACGGAACATTCGCGACGACTTCGGTGACGATGGGCTTGTTGAAACGGCCTGACTTGTCGAGCGCTGCCTTTGACTTGAACGCAGCGGTTTTCTGCGCGGCACCGTGGGTGAATATCGCAGTGCGGTAGTCGTTTCCACCGTCGCAGAACTGCCTGTCCTTCGTGACTGGATCGATGTTGCGCCAGTAGACATCGAGAAGCTTCTCATAGGTGACAGCAGAAGGATCATAGACGACAAGCACAGTTTCAGTGTGACCTGTGGTGCGTGTATTGACCTCTTCATACGTAGGGTTCGCCTTGTGCCCGCCCGCGTATCCAACCGTGGTGGACTTTACGCCCGGAACATGCTGAAACGGCCGCTCCATGCTCCAGAAGCACCCGCCCGCAAACATCGCGGTGTCGGCCGATGCGCGTGGCTTGGCAGGCGCAGGTGTTGAGTTCGACACGGCGACGACACGCGGTGAGTCAATGACGGTCATTCCCGCGGCAGGAACTGTGGACGCTACCGCTTGAGCCGGGGTTTCGGCTGAGCCAATCGAGGCGCCAGCCTGCATTTCGCTTTCGCTGGCCATGGCTGGCGCTGACGATGCTTCGCCGGATTCAGCGCGGCCGCAGGCAGCAATGCTGGCGAAAATTCCAACCGCGACGACACAGGACTTTATTTGCACTTTGCACCTCGAAAGTATGGTGGGGCTTCGCGAATAGAACGAGCCGAGCTGACCGCTGGATCCGTTGTTCTCTGCGCCTCTGCCTCCTCTGCCTCCTCTGCGCCTCTGCGCCCCTTAGATTTTGACGCTCAATGGAGCAGCGACGTCCACCCATTACATGGAAGAGCGCGCGGTCGATGCTATGGCGTGCGATGCTTCTTCGCTGTCCGCATTGTGGAGCGCGGCATATCCTCGCTTCGTGGTTCCTGCTCAAGGAGCGCTGCCCCCGCTGCAAGCTCCACCTCCACCGCGAGGAAAACGATTACTTCCTCGGCGCCTATACCATCATGTTAATCGCGATCGAGATGTTGTTTGCGGTGGGGTTTCTGCTCGTGTTGTACGTGACGTGGCCGAATCCACCCTGGGAGGCAATGCAATGGGGGGGAATCGTGGTGGTGGTTGCCGGCGCAATCTTCATCTACCCTTTTTCGAAAACGCTCTGGCTTGCGATTGATCTGGTCTTCAGGCCGATTGGTGCTTCGGAGCTGGGCTGGTACCGCACGGAAGAAACGAGCGACCCCGAGTGACTACTCCTCTGTTTCGACCGGCACTTCGAATTCAAAACCGTCGCGCGCGATAACGCAGTTGGAAAACATTTCCTTTGCCTGCTGGAGCAGTTCAGACGCGTTGACGGAGTAGCGGGCGGAGAGGTGAGTGAGCACGAGACGTTTGACGCCGGCTTTGGCCGCGACTTCAGCTGCTTCGCGAGCAGTTGAGTGTCCGGTCTCGATGGCGCGCGGCTGTTCCTCATCGGCAAAGGTGGCCTCGTGTATCAGCAGGTCTGCACCTTCCGCGGCAATCACAGTCGAGTGGGCGGGACGGGTGTCACCTGTATAGACAACGCGCCTTCCAGCGCGCGACGCTCCGACGAGCTCGGACGGCTGAATCACCTGACCGTTCTCGAGAGTGACGGGTTGCCCCTTGTGGATCTGCCCCCATGCCGGGCCCTCGGGGATTCCCATCGCCCGCGCCTTGTCCGGGTTGAAGCGACCCAGGCGAATGTCCTCGACCAGTGAGTAGCCCACCGCCGCCTTGTCCTTGTGGTCCACCTGATAGGGAACGATGGAGTATCCCTTTCGTGCGATCGGTGTGTCGGGAATCACTTCATTGAACTCCACCGGAAAAGGCTGCTTGTCGCTGCCCAGTGCGATCGCCTGCTGGAGGAGCGCTGTGCAGCCGCGTGGGCCCCAGAGTCTCATCGGGTCGGTTCTGCCCTGTAATGCTAACGTGCGAAACAGACCGGTGACGCCGAGCATGTGGTCGGCGTGCATGTGGGTGAAGAAGATGTCGGAGAGGGCGAAAGAGGTGCCGTATCGCATCATCTGCCGCTGAGTTCCTTCGCCGCAATCGAAGAGCAGGGTTTCGCCCTCGCGGACCATTGTGATGGCCGCGACGTTCCGTTCCACGGTGGGACGCGATGCGGAAGTGCCGAGGAAACGTACGGTGAGCGACATGGGCGGAATATATCGGGGTCTGGAGCCTCGCAGGATGCGCTCGTCCCGAGGTGGTGCGAATTGTGGCCCGGTCGTGCAAGTTATGTCACGCAATATTCAAAATCAAAGGAGGAAGCATGAAGCGCGTCTCATTACTTCTCATGATGCTTGTTGCCACACCGGCGATGGGCCAGATGGCTGTTGCGCACGACCCCGCAGTTTCCAGTGCGCGCGATATGTGGAGCTCGTTTTCGAATTACATCCTGAAATCGGCGGAGCAGATGCCGGAGGCGGATTTTGCCTACAGGCCGGTGGCGACGGTCCGAACGTTCGGGCAGCTCATAGGGCATGTTGCGGGCGCTCAGTACATGTTCTGTGCTGCGGCGCTTGGGGAGGCACCGAAGGGTGAGGGCGATATCGAGAAGTCGGTGACTTCGAAAGCCGGGCTGGTTTCGGCTATGAAGGAGTCGAACGAGTATTGCAAGAAGGCGTATGCTCAGACGGATGCAGCGAGCGCGGCCGCTACCAAGCTGTTCGGCCAGGATCAGACGCGGATTTATGCGTTGATCATGAACGCTTCGCATGACGCGGAGCACTACGGCAACATCGTGACTTATCTCCGCACCAAGGGCATGGTTCCGCCGTCCAGCCAGCCGCGGGCGGCCGGCATGTAATCCGTATCGTGTTTCCAGGCAAGGACTTACAGGCGCATCACAGTGCCTGAAAGTTCAGAATTTGCTTGACACACGGACAAATTGGGGTAGATTGAGGAGTGTCTGAGGCCCCGCAAGCTATTCAGCGGGGCTTCAGTGTTTCAGCCCGGTGCGACGGGTGGCCTTTTTCGGAATGGGAACGCCTTGCGCAGTGAGCGCGGGGCTGTAGCTCAGCTGGGAGAGCGCTGCGTTCGCAATGCAGAGGTCAGGGGTTCGATCCCCCTCAGCTCCATTCAAGTTGTTCGCACTTTTTGCGAATGCAGGTGTAGAACAAACCAAGGGTAGTAGCTGCCCGCCGCCGTTCGGTAGGACGTATAGTTCCAATGACGGCGCGCGTGGCACGAATGCGGCAGGGTGCCGCAGCTGATAGCCGCAGAATCCACGGATTCCTGCGGCTTTCTTGTTTCAGTGAGTCAGCTGCTGCGAATCAGCTGCTCCTGGTTCGCAGTTGCAGGTTCCCCTACTGAATGAGCGCTCTCGCGTCGAGCCGCATCGCATTGAACGCTTCCGCGCTGAAGCGATTTTCCTCCGCCTCGGCCTTGCCGACGAAATCGCCCATCGCTGCGCCGCTGAGGCGATTGAAGAATTTCAGAATCGCGCTTTCCTGTACGGTTGCCGACGTTTTTCGTGCGATTATCGTCTGCCTCCCCGGTCCGTCGATCATCGAGAGGCGTATGTTGATGCCCTGGTCTTCGAACGGTCTCCGCAGGGGCGACTTGATCATGAATCCCATCGTCGGTGGCAGCTTCCATTCTGGTTCTTTTGTGTAGCGAAAGAGCCAGCCACGTTCGCGGTCGTTTCCGATCACCGAAACGTTCGAAATCAGCTTGCGGAATCCGACGTTGAAGATGAGGATCTTCGTGCTGAACTCGGAGTCCATGACGAGGTCGTCTGGAATTGGCCTGAGCGGGCCTGACAGTGGGGCAAAGTGACCGTCGATCGACCTGAGCTTGAGCGTCATGAAATTGTCTGCGCCTGAGAGTTCTATCCACCGCACGCCCCGCTTGTCCATCACCACTGACTTGTACTTCGATGCGGCCGCGTACTTGTCGAGGTACTGGGCAAACGCAGGCATCGTGGAGCGGATGTTGTCAGGCGTAAGACGAATGCCCAGGAGGATTGTTGTAGCGCCGTCAGAATCGTTGGTGAGGCGAAGTGTGTCGAGCGAGAAGAGACGGCCGAACGCGGCGGTCGTGCGCGGGAAGCTCTCCTTGTAGTCAACGCGGATTGCTGCCGGATTCCTCTTCTCAGCGGATTTCATCAGGGCGGAGATGACATTCCTCATGTCATTGGGCGTGATAGTGCCCGCGGCGATTTCGACGTTGGTGAACCAGGAGTAATTGTCTTCCCCGAGTCGCTTGAGCACCATCGTGTGGCGGGAATCACCGGCGGCATTCGCTGCAGTGAGAGTAGGTTTGGCTGAGAAAACGTACTTGTTGGCGCCGTACTCGCCTTCGACGGTGATGGTGCGGCTATTGTCAGATCCCATCGCTGTCCACACCGACGTGTCGTTGAAGATCAGTGACGGGGTGAGGGCATTTTTGCCGAGTTTTCCGCGGGCGACGTGGAACTTGGCGTTTCGCTCCACATTGGTGAACCGCTGCGCGATGCCACCAAAGAGCTGCTCGGCGTTACTGCGAGCGGCGGGTATGGAGGTCCCGAAGGAGGGGCCGACGTCGCGGCAGGCTGTGGTTGCAGAGAGGGCGAGAACCAGCGCAAGCGCGGCGCGGGCTTTCGGGTTACTACTATTATGTCTGGTCAAACGGCATGGCCCAGTGATTACGGGTGGGGAATTTTGGGGAGTGTAAGTTCTACCCCAAAGTGGCTGTCTGGAACCCCGGAGATTGAACAACCGGGGCTGACTGACTAATTTGCGAGAGTTGCCTCGCGTACGTGCGAGGCCTTTTTGCCCCTTGGTGTAACTGGCAACACGCCTGATTCTGGATCAGGAGAGTCCAGGTTCGAAACCTGGAGGGGCAATTTGAAGAGCCAGCCAAAGATCGGCTGGCTTTTTTTTTATCGGTGTACGGGTTCAGCTCTGCCGGAGTGCCGGGCTGACCCCTTCGCTGCATGCTTTCAGTTATCGGTCCTCGAGATTCCTCGCGGCGATCATGTGGGCTTCGAAAGCCGGCGCGACCTTGACCACCAGGGCCTTCACTTCCGCATTCTTGATTGCCGGGAGTAGAGTTGTCGTCACCGCGTCGATCACTGCTTTGTGAAACGCGACTTCATGCTCGAGAAAGGCCTTGTCGAATGCCTTTCCCCGGAGACCGCGCAGCTTCGTCATTGCTGCCGCATGATCGCGTGCCCCCTGGTCGTCCTTCGGTGGCGTCGGGGTGACGCGAAGTTTCTTTGCCAGATCGCGGCCCTGTTGGCGGACAGCTTTGTGGTCGCGGACCAGCATTGCAGCGAAATCTCTGATCTTTTTCGTACTGGCCTTCTTTTCGGCGAGCTGGCCGGTCTCGATGTCCGCGGTGTTGGCGGCGTCGAAGATGGCGACGATGGTTGGATCATCGAGCGCCGTCGATGCCCGGCTGGCAGGCGTGGGCGATGCAAGGAGGGATGAGCCGATTGCCAAGGCTGAGGCGGTGGCGGCTACTGCTGCCAGAGCAGCTACGGTTGAGAGTTTGCGCATGGTGAAATCCTCGAAAAAGGGGTAATGGTGATTCGGGCATTCAATGGATGCGATAATATCACCTATAAGTCAAGTACTTACTGTACTTATTTGACTTTTAGCCTCTTTTCCTTCACTTTTTGAGGATGAAATCCCGCCAGCCCAATACCTCCGCATCGCTCGGGTCACGGTTCCTGGACAGTACTCGGGGGCAGATTGTGTCGCTGCTTCGAAGAAGCGCCCGCACCGTCGATGACCTCGCCGTTGAGTTGGTCCTCACCAGGAACGCGATACGGAACCATCTAGCGACGCTCGAGCGCGACGGGATCGTGCGACAGGATGGCGTCCGCCGTGGCCCCGGCGCGGGAAAGCCTGCTGTCGTGTACGAGCTTCATCCCGACGCGGAGCCGCTGCTCTCGAGCGCGTACGCTCCAGTACTGAGAACGCTCGTCGATGTCCTCGTTGCAGAACTCCCCGCTGCACAGGCCGACGCTCTTCTGTTGAAGCTGGGACATCAGCTCGCGGCGGGCGCCGGCGGACGAGCGCAAGGCGACCTGCCGTCACGCGTGAAAGCTGCGGCCGCGGTTCTTACATCGCTTGGGGGCGATGTCGAGATCACCGAAGAAAATGGAGCGCTGCGCATTCGCGGGTGCGCTTGCCCGGTCGCGGCAACTGTCTCTGACCATCCTGAAGTCTGCCGCGCCGTTGAGACGCTCGTCGGCGATGTCACTGGTGAACGCGTTCGGTCGCAGTGCGACTATTCCCCTCGGCCGCGCTGTTGCTTCGTGATCGGCGATGACGCTCAGTCCGGCTGAGCCCTGAACGGCATCGTTGGCGGAGGGATGGAAGGGAGAAAAGTTTATACTATCGGTCATTCCACGCGCACTCTGACCGAACTCGTGGAACTCCTTCGGGAGAATGATGTCACTCACCTTGTGGATGTGCGGGTGTTCCCCCGGTCGCGAACTACTCCGCAGTTCAATGGCGACACGCTTCCAGATTCGCTTGGCGCCGAGCGTATCGCGTATCGCCATCTCGCCGCGCTGGGCGGCAGACGTCATCGCTCAAAGGATGCGGGGCCGTCGCCAAACTCTTACTGGCGTGTTGCTGCGTTTCAGCACTACGCCGATTACGCCGCGACCAGCGAGTTTCGCACCGGGCTTGCTGACCTGCTGTCGCTCGCTCGCGACGGCCAATGCGCGATCATGTGCGCCGAGGCGGTGTGGTGGCGCTGCCACCGCCGCATCATCGCGGACTATCTCATTGCGTCCGGATTAGAGGTTGAGCACATCATGGGGGCGGGCAAGGTGGTGAGGGCTCAACTCACTCCTGGGGCGTGCGTTGAATCGGGCGGGACGATCGTTTACCCCGCCAAAGCCGATACCTAGGTTCAACTGTCAGCTACCAGCTCAGTCGCAACGAATGTTTTAATAAGTGAAGCGAATGCAAGGTTTTTGTTAACTCCAAAACTATCTGACTCCGGGTCGCGTCCAAGTACGCATCGAGCACAATACTCGTGCTGCTTCAGGTCCACCCGGAGGAACCAGTGCCCCTCAAACATTCGCGTGCCATCTGCGTCGCTCTGCTCACCAGCGCGATCGCAATGCAGCCAGGCAACCAGTCGCTCCCAAAATGATCCGCGTCCCACAGCGCATGCGGCAAAGCGAACAGTGCCTGTCTCCATTGACGGCAAGCTCGACGACGCTGCGGGGGCGGCAGTTATATGAAGCCCGGGTTTCGAGGCCAACGACCTCGGCGTACTAATGAAGACAGCCGTAGCCGTGTTGTGTGGGGACTCAATGCCACGCAGGTTGCTCCAATCGGCACAACCGAAGGCGGAAGATCGTCAATCTCACCCTCGCTCACGATCAAACCATCTTCGTCAACGAGCATCAGCATCGGACCATCGTACGACCGCGATTTCACGGCACAGCAATTCGTTCGGTCGTTCGGCGATCCACAGGCACCGGCAGGATTTGGCGGAACCCGCTATGTGTTCGCCCGGCTCGAGCAGAAAACTTTCTCTGTAGACACACGGCTGAACGCCACGTTCACACCGAACCTGACGCTTCAGCTCTTTGCGCAGCTCCGTTCGCGATCAGCAATCCCGATTTCAACTTCAGATCGCTGCGGGGCACGGCGGTAGTGCGGTGGGAGTATCGGCCGGGTTCTACGCTCTTTCTGGTCTGGACGCAGCAGCGTGAAGGCTTCGAGAGTTACGGCGACTTCGACTCCAGTCGTGACCGGTCAGCGCTGTTCCGTGACCGGCCGAAGAACGTGTTCCAGCTGAAGGCTACTTACTGGCTGGGTCGCTAGCGTCGAGGCCTTCAGACTTGAGCCAGGCGTGGAGTCCGCGTGCCACGTCCGACTCGGGCGCGCCGGGAACCTGAGGCATTACGGGCCAACGCTTCCCGGCGCGCATGAGGTACCACATCGGGCCAGTGGCGGGCTCTCCGGTTCGGGCATTCAGGGCTTTTCCATCGTACGAAACAAAATGAAACTGTCGGCCACCGCTGACGACGCGGTGCTGTTCATTCTTGTAGGCGCTCATTGTCTCTCGGGCAGGACTGTGAAAGCTGGGGGAAATCGGCTTTCGGTGATTGGAATATGTGCTCCAATCTAACAGAAATCACCTTCCTTTGTTCTGGCCCGCAAGGAACGCCAGCTCCCTGTCACGCTGTAAATATCCTTCCGGAACGAGCCCGTGTGACTTCCAACGGTCCACGTAATCACTGACAATCGATGGCAAATAGTCTTCGGGAGGCGTGAATTCCAGGTGAAATGCCCCGATGCTGCGGGAATTGTCCAGCTCCGACATCCAGCGACCACTGAACGGGGAGCAATCAGGCAGCAGTCCGGCCTCTTCCAGCTTGCGGCGTTCGGCTGTCACCATGCGCGGCGACTTGCCGGATGCGCCAGCGAGAAGGCGGAAGAAATCCTCGAGAGTTACTGACTGCCCGTACGAAATATTGAACGCCTCACCAATTCCCTTTTCGGTGCCCGCCAGGTGCGTAACGGCCCGCGCCACGTCGCTCACGTAAACATGCCGGAGCGGCAGAGCTTTGCCGTCCGGAATAATCAGTGGATGCCCATCGAGTAATCGTGCGACGTACCCCTGAATGCGCCCATAGTGATCGCGCTCTGACGCGACCATTGGGAGCCGAACGGTAGTCACTGGAAAGTCGAGTACGCTGTGCGCATCCGCGAAAACCTGTTCGGCCAAGCGCTTGTCGGCACCGTAAAGCCAGCTCGGGTGATCTGCCGATTCCTTCGCAGGCTCCGGCATGACAGGCCCCTCGTAGTCATCCTCCACAAACGGTCGCCGGATGTCCGCTCTAACGAGGTACACCTGCCCACTGCTTATGAAAACGTATTTGCCGACCCGGCCATGGAATACACCTACTGCCTGCTGTGCATCCGCTTCTGTGTAGGTAGTGTTGTCCAGAATCAGATCAAAGCTGCGGTTCCCAATTGCCGCGTTGACGGACGCTGTGTCGTTCCGGTCAGCGCGGAGCCGCTCGATGTCCTGGGGCAGAGCGTCCGGCGTGTGCCCCCGATTGAGAATAGTCACGTCGTGTCCGCGTTCGAGCAGCAAATGCGCCGTTACGTGTCCGAGGTTCCTGGTACCACCGAGAATGAGTGTGCGCGGCATGCCGGGTATTTAATTTTTAGGGAGGATGAGCTTGAAGATCGAGCCCTGACCCAGCTCGCTCGTCACTTCGATGTCTCCTTCCATTCTCCGCGCCAGGTCCCGGCTGATCGAAAGGCCGAGGCCCGTGCCGCCAAGGGTGGATGCGAAATCGCGTCCTACCTGGACGAAAGGCTCGAATATCGCATCCAGTTTGTCCGCCGGGATTCCACCTCCATCGTCCGTCACAATAACCTGTACGGTGTCGCGGGTTGCCGAACAGCGTACAGTGATGCTGCCGTTCAGCTCCGTGAACTTGATCGCGTTGGAGAGCAGGTTGATCAGTATCTGCCGAATCTTGTCCTCGTCGCCGCGCGCAATGGCGTCCCCGCATTCGTTCCTGATCTCGAAATTGAGGTTCTTTTCGCGAAGCTGAGGCTCCACGAACTCGGTCAGGCTCGCGAGTACCGCCACCAGGTCAACGGGCCCGCTCTCGATTGCAACGTGCCCCGCTTCGATCCGAGCGAAATTCAGGATGTCATTGATGAGCGACAGCAGGTGACGCTGGCTCCGGTCGATGCGGCCCAGGTCTTCGAGCTGCTCCGGAGTGACCGGTCCTCGAAGCCCGAGCGTCAGAAGCTGCGCGTACCCGGCGATGGCATTGAGTGGTGTGCGCAGTTCATGTGACATTGTAGCGAGGAACCTGCTCTTTGCGGAGTTTGCCTCTTCAGCCTGCATCCTTGCATCGCGCTCACTCTGGACGAGGTGCTTGTATTCCGTGACATCAATGGCTGCCGTGAGGTTTATTCTCCGGCCGTCCGGCAGGCGTCCGAGCGCAACACGGTGAAAATCCCAGGTGCGCGTTGTTCCGTTCGCAGTGAGGACCGGGCGTTCTCCGAGGTGTACGGAAACTCCGTCCGTCGCAGCCGTGTCGTCGAAGTCTTCAAGAACTCCTGCGTTCTCCTGCAATGCAAGCCGCGACCACTCACCGGAAGTTGAATTGGACGACGCCTCGTAACCGCTCAGTTCCGTCCACGCTCGGCTGAGCTGGAGAATCTGCCCGTCTTCGGCGTGCAGTATGAGCGGATACGGCGCAGAAAGCACCGCGTTCTGGAGGCGCTGTTCGCTCTGGCGCAGCGATTGTTCGGCCTCGTCGCGCTTCCTGATGTAGTCCCGTACGTCGAGCTGCCGATGTCTCGCACGCTGTGCCGAGCGAATGAGCGTTGTCAGGGTGGTGACTCGCACGGGGCGTTCGATGAGAGTCACGTTTCCTTTCTCCGTCATCTTGCCGAGAGCGCGGGGAAGTGACTCGGAGAGTTCGTCCTCGCCGGTAAGGACGATTATCGGGAGATCCGACCATGACGGCTGGCGCTCCAGCGCGGCGAACAACTCCTCCTGGTTGCGGGTTCCGAGCGCTTCTTCAGCAACTACGAGAACACCGATTTCATCAGCGTCAATCAGCCGGCACGCGTGTCCCATGCCGGTGCATATTCTGCTTTCGATTCCCGAGCGCTGGAGAATTCCGCGGGTGACAACCGCATCTTTTCCCGTGGGCGTGAGCAAGCCCACTCTGATCGAGTAGGTGCGGTCGGAGTATGGAAGCTCCGCCGGTTTAGCGGAGCCGGCTGGCGAGAGCAATTGTGATCGTTCCTTCAGACCTGATTGTCTTCCGGCGAACCGCTCTCCATCAACGGGCTGGTTCCGCCAACGTAGTGCGGAACCCCGGTCAGCACGCCCTGGAAGTCGCGGAGGGGAGCGCCGACATTCAATCCGCCGGGGCCTACACGACATTCACGAATGGTGCGCTCGTGATCCCCACTTCGTTTTTTGACCACCGATACCGCCTGCCTGACGGAGCCGTTCACTTCAAAGTATCGCATCAGAATGACAGTGTCCGCGAGATAACTCACGTCGGCGGCTTCGTCTACCGGATTTCCGAAAATCCCATGTTGGACCAGCGTCATGACGCATGTAACGCCGTTGTTGGAAAGAAAACTCAGCAGCTCATGGACCTGAATCGGAAGCAGGCGCTCCTCCGGCATTGACTGCAAGTATCCATTGATCGAGTCGATCACCACCAGCGAGATCTGCTCCTTTTCCACCGCGTTCACCACCTGGCTGGCGAACTCCCCGGGTGACAGTTCAGTCGGCTCTACCTGCTTGATGTGTACCTGTCCCGAATCCAGCGCATCGTCTATTTCCAGTCCGAGCGTCCGTGTGCGCAGCTTGAACGTTGCAAGCCGCTCATCGAAGAGATAGAAAAGCACGCGCTCGCCGCGTTGAACCGAGGCGTGCGCATATTGAGTGCAGAGCGTCGACTTTCCCGTTCCCGCAGCACCTGTTATGAGCATGCTGGTGCCACATGTCAGACCTCCTCCAAGCAGTTCGTCGAATCGGTCAGATCCGCTGCTGAGCGTGTCATGGATGAGGGTTTCCCGTGGCACCACGTGCAGTATTCTGGGGAACACGAGTAATCCGCCAGTTGCGATGCGGAAGTCGTGGTAACCGCCCCTGAATCGCGCGCCCCTGATCTTCGTAACCTGAAGGCGACGCCGCTCGGAGCCGTATTCGAGCGCGACATGCTCCAGCAGAATTACTCCGTGAGCAAGGCTGTGGAGCTGCAGGTCGCCGTCTGGCGCAGTCTTGTCGTCGAGCAGGAGTACCGTGCCCTCGCGGCCGATAAAGTACTGCTTCAGCGCGAGGATCTGCCGCCTGAATCGCAGCGGCTCGCGAGCCAGCAGGCGCATTTCGGAAAGCGAATCGAAGACCACTCGCACAGGGTTGAGGCGCTCGACCGTCTCGAGCACCGCATCCATCGTCTGCTGAAGTTCCACCTCGGCCGGGTGGAAAAGGGTGTATCCATCCTGCGCGCTGTCCTCGCGCCCTCCCGAGAGTTCGAAAATTTCAATTCCGTCGAGCGACCAGCCGTGTGACGCGGCAACCTGAGTCAACTCGTCCCGACTCTCGGAGAGCGTTACGTAGAGCCCTTTCTCCCCTGCCTTGACCCCCTCGAGCAGAAAATGCATGGCGAGGGTCGTCTTGCCTGTGCCGGGCTCGCCGTCGATTAGGTAGATGTGATTCCGAGGCACACCGCCATTCAGTATCAGGTCGAGCCCTGTTATTCCGGTTCTGGCCAGATCAGGCACGGTGGGGTCTTCGTGAATTGTTGCCTGGTCGATATTGCGCGCCATAGCTGAAACCAGTCCCAACGGGGTGAGTGATGCTCTTACGGGGGCGAATCGGACGATCTTTGCATAAAGCGTGCAAGGCTTCCGACTCCAATGGGGGATAAAGGTAGCCCGCTCTCCATCGCCGCTGTATCATCGTCAAATGGACAACGCGCACACCTTTCTGGAGAACCTTGCGCTTGTCCTGTGCACGGCCGCCGTAACATCGTTCCTCTTCCAGCGTCTGCGCCAGCCAGTCGTGTTCGGCTATCTAGTGGCCGGCATGATCGTGGGGCCCTATCTGCCCATTCCCCTGGCGGCCGACGAGCGGGTGCTTCAAACGCTTTCGGATCTCGGCGTAATCCTGCTGATGTTTTCGCTCGGCCTGGAATTCCGCCTCCAGAAAGTCGCCCAGATTGCGGCGACGTCCGGGCTCGCTGCTGCGCTCGAGACCACCGCGATGATGGGGCTCGGGTACTTCGCCGGATATCTGCTCGGCTTCACCGAACTGGAGAGTGTTTTCACCGGCGCGATGGTGGCGATTTCCAGCACAACGATCATCGCGCGTGCCTTCGATGAGCACAACGTTCACGGCAAGATTCGCGAAACTGTATTCGGAATACTGATCGTAGAGGACCTCATCGCGATCATTCTCATCGCACTTCTCACGGCAGTTGCCACAGGTGCGGGGCTCTCGCCATGGAGTCTGACGATCACAATCGTGAGGCTGGTCACGTTCCTCGTTGGGCTGATGCTGATCGGAGTCCTGATTGTTCCTCGCTTTGTCCGCGGGATGATCAAGCTCGAGCGGATGGAGACACTGCTCGTCGGCACAATCGGACTTTGCTTTGCTGCCGCCTACGTAGCGTATGCATTCGGATACTCGGTGGCGCTCGGCGCATTCATCGGAGGCTCTCTTGTAGCTGAATCCGGCGAGTCTATCCGCATCGAGCGGCTGGTGCATCCGGTGAGGGACATGTTCGTCGCGATTTTCTTCGTGTCGGTTGGATCACTCATAGATCCCCGCATCGTCGCGGCACACTGGGAAGCCGTTCTCGTGCTGACGGTGCTCGTGATTTTCGGAAAGGTGATAGCAGTAACGGCTGGCGCTTTCATTACCGGCAGCGGACTCAGGTCATCCATCCAGGCCGGAATGAGCCTCGCGCAGATTGGAGAATTTTCATTCATCATCGCGGCAGTCGGACTGGCCGCCGGGGCAACGCGCGGCTTTCTCTATCCTGTTGCGGTCGCTGTTTCTGCAATCACGACGCTGACAACCCCGTGGTTGATCCGTGCAGCCGAACCGACGGCTTCGTGGGTTGATCGAAGGCTACCTCAACCCATTCAGACATCCGTATCACTCTACGCAACGTGGGTTGCTCGAATCCGGAAAGCGCCGCAGGCAGGCGGCGTTTCGAGGACGCGCCGGCTGATTCGGCTCATCCTGATGGACGCAGTACTTCTCGCTGCAGTGATAATCGGCGCAGGGGCAGAGCGTGGCCGATTCACAACGATGTTCAGCTCGTGGACAGGCGCCTCGCTGAAAACTTCTTTCATAGTCGTCATGGCTGGCGCTGCGGTGATCGCCATCCCCCTCCTCTTCGGCATGGTGCGAAGCGCGCGCATGCTCGGCTTCGTTCTCGCGATGCAGGCGCTGCCGGAAGCAGGCAGAAGGAAAGCGGACTTTGCGGCCGCGCCGAGACGCGCGCTCGTAACCATGCTGCAATTGGGAACGCTGCTGATTGTCGGAGTTCCCATCGTGGCAGTCACTCAACCATTTGTACCGGGGTTTCCCGGCTTTACTCTACTGGCAATTCTGGTGATCGTGTTCGGGGTGGCATTCTGGAAAAGCGCGTTGAACCTTCAGGAGCACGCTCGCGCCGGTGCACAGGTGATCGTGGCGGCACTGACACCCCAGATGGCAACCCAGAAGGAAGAAGACCTCTTCCGGACGATGGAGCACCTCGCCATTCTGCTCCCCGGCCTGGGCGAACCTGTGGCCGTGAAGATCGAGACATCGAGCCCGGCGATAGACCGCACGATCGCAGAGTTGAATGTGCGTGCGAGAACAGGAGCAACGATTCTCGCTATTACGCGGCCCGACGAATCCGGCGCCAAGTCCGTAGATCCATCGGGCAAACAGCGATTGCGCCTCGGTGACGTGCTCGTTCTCGCCGGAACAACTGAGGCGGTGGAAGCTGCCCGGCAAATAATGACTATCAACCGGAGGCAGGAAGGAGAAACCCTGCCTCCGGCTGAAGGCTCAAGCGCGAGCGGCAATCCTCCTGAGCGCCTGAACTGACTGCACTGTCTGCGGAGTAGGAAGCGCTCCGCGCAAAAGCTTCGCTACGAGCTTGTCATCGCGGCCGTAAAGATCGTTGCCGAAGTAGAGCTGGCCGTCCCGGATATACGCGGTTCCATAAGTGATGAAGACAGGAATTTTCGAGCTGAGCTTTACGGCGTCATTGTCGGATCCGTTCATCGCAGCACTGACCTTGCCTGCGTCCCAGCCAAGCACCCATTCTGCGAGCTCGTTCGGCTTCTCCAGCCGAATGCAGCCGTGACTGAACGCTCGAACATCCTGCTTGAACAGTTCGTGATTGGGTGTGTCGTGCAGATAAATATTGAAGTCGTTAGGGAAGAGGAATTTCACAAGCCCCAGTGAGTTTTTCTCGCCTGGCTTCTGTCGCACGCGCGTGTTTCCGCCTTCCTGGTACAACTCGTAGTTGTTTGCGGCCAGGTAGCCACCATCCGCATTCATTTTCGGGAATATTTCCTTCTCGGCAATGTCAGGCGTGACGTTCCAGTATGGGCGAAACACCACAGTCTCCATGACATCGGAGAACACCGGTGTGGACTTGCCCTCGTAGTCTTCACCGACGATGACTTTCATTTCGAGAGTTTTCTTCCCGCCGTCATACGCTTCGAGACGGAAGGCCGGCACGTTCACCGAGATGTAGCGTGACCCGAAGTTGCGCGGGAGCCAGCGAAGCCGCTCCAGGTTTGCTGCAATCTGTGCAGCTCTGTATGCGGCAGACTGATTAATCGACTCCAGCGTTTCACCGCCGAGAGCGCTGTCAACTACAATGGCGTGACGTTCCTGAAACTTCGCGACGGCGGCGGCTGTAGCTGCGTCGTATACGTCTGCATTCTGGGCATTGCCGTCCGATGAAGAGAGGTATCCCTCGATTGCCAGTCGCTGCCGAAGAGCAGCGAGGCGCGCCGCCGGCATACGCTCGCCGGGCTTGGCCGCCTTGCCCGCCGGAACTCCAGGCCATCCGCCTTTCACAGCTATCTGCTGATACTGATCGAGCGCCTTTCTCAAGCCGGCGTAGTTGGGATCCTGCGGTCGCATCTCGGCAATTGCCTTGTCCAGTGCTGGGTTGCGCATCGCCCGCGTAAGCGCCGAATCAACTCGCTCGTCCTGGGGATCGATATGCCAGCTTTGCGCAACTGTTTTCGGGTCTACCTGTCCGGTCATATAGTCTTCGCCGAGTGCGGCAAAAGATGCAGTGAGGATCAGGTCTGCCTGGGCGAGCTGGTCTGCCGTCGGCGTCTGCGCCTGTTGAACGCCGGCGATTGCCTCTGCCAGTGGGCCGACCGGGTAATCGTCCATACGCATTCCGTCCTGCTCGGTTTGGAGCACTGCATTGGCGAGTGCCATGGTGCGGTCACCGTGAAGGCCATCCTTTGACAGCCACAGTGGGTGACCGCCGTAAACCTTGTAGAGTCGGCGTGCATGGCCCCACTGATCTGCATCGATCGTAGGCGGTGCGGAACCCGCGAGCTGTTTCTTGAGGGCGGCTTCGATGTCTGCCGCCGGGACGCCTTTCACTGACGTCAACTCGGCGGGCGACCAGGGGCGGTCGTCTCCGGAGCCGTCCCGTCCTGCGTTGTCGCCAGAGCATCCTGCTAATGTCGCAACGGCGGCCGTTGCCGCCGCAAGGTAGAATCGATTCATCGGTTTCCTCGATTGGGGTGCGTCTTTTTGGCACGCCGGCTCCGCGGCCGTCTGTGGCAATAAAAGCGAGAAGCGGGCCACATGTGAAACGCATGCTCCTGAAAGCCGTACGGCTTCCATACCCGCGGAAACACGCGGTGTGCCCTGCGCCTTTACAAGACCCTGACAGCATCCTGACCCCTCGCTTCCCGTCACCGGGTTATGAATCACTACGATGCGATCAAACCATTCCGCAGTCCCGATAGTCCAAGTTCGGAGTTGTATGAATCCTCCCACCGGAACCAGATGACACGACTCCCGAATCGGGGCCTGCGGGCAGTTGCGCTCGTAGTTGTCGCCGCGCTTATACCATCAGCGTCATCCGGCGCCCAGGCGGGAGTTCATCCGCAGCCCGGGCCCATCGCCACCGCTGTCAGGCTCACCTCGCCCGTGAGTGTGGACGGGCGGTTGAACGAGGAGGTCTGGAGTGCGGCGCCTGCAATCACGGATTTCAGGCAGTCTCAACCCGACGAAGGGAAGCCCGGAACCCAGCGCACGGAGGTTCGTTTCGCCTTCGATGAGCAGGCGATCTACATCGGCGCAAGAATGTTTGATTCACTCGGTGCGAAAGGAGTTGTCACCAGGCTGCTGCGACGCGATGCACTGTCCGAGACGGACAGCGATCTGTTGCAGATCACGTTCGACAGTTATCACGACCACAGCTCGCGCTTCAACTTCACGCTGAACCCGTCAGGTTCCAAGCGCGATGGAACTGGAGATCCCACATGGGATCCCGTATGGGAAGGAAGCGCGAGGATTGATTCGCTGGGCTGGACTGCCGAGATCCGCATTCCGTTAAGTCAACTGAACTTTTCGCGCGACTCGACCCAGTTGTGGGGGATTCAGGTAATCAGATTCGTCCATCGCCTCAATGAACGACAACATTTCGCATGGTGGCCTAACAACGAAGTCGGCGGGCCACAGCGTTACGGTCACCTGGAAGGAATTCGTATCGGTGAGCGTCCGCGCGGTGTTGAAATTCTGCCGTACACCGTTGGCCGTGCGCGATATGTCCGTCCTGCCGATCCGTCAAATCCATTCACCAGCTCGAGCGACAAGGACTACCGGATTGGCGGCGACATCAAGTATCGCCTTACGTCCAACCTCACGCTCAACGCGACGTTCAACCCCGATTTTGGACAGGTGGAAGTCGATCCTGCGGTGGTGAACCTGTCTGCATTCGAGACGTTCTTTTCGGAGAAGCGGCCGTTTTTTATCGAGGGCCAGAACGCTTTCGACTTCGGAGGCTTCAGCTGCTACTTCTGCAGCAACGTCAGCAGCTTGAACATGTTTTACACCCGCCGCATTGGGCGCAGCCCGCAGCTGTTTCCACAGGGCACCTACGTTGATCAGCCCGAGAACGCCACCATACTCGGCGCTGGCAAGATCACAGGGCGTACGAAGAACAACGTGACAATCGGTGTTCTCAACGCGGTTACGCGCCGCGAACTGGCGAACGTCATTACCGTGGGCCCTGGAGGAACGCGGGTCAACTCGGAGGCAGAAGTCGAGCCAATGACGAACTATTTCGTCGGTCGCGCGCGGAAGGAGTCTGGCGGCGGTGCGCGGTCAATCGGTGCGATCTTCACTTCGGTTGACAGATTTTCCAGCGATGCCCTCGTGGATGCCAGAATTCCCGGAGCTGCACGCGGCGCGGGGATCGACTGGTTCGCTTCGTGGAAGAACCGCGAGTATTCGTTTATGGGCCAGTACGCAGTGAGTGACGTGCGCGGATCGGCGCTCGCGCTTCAGCGAATTCAGCGCTCGAGTGCACGATACTTCCAGCGCCCGGACCGCGATCCAGGGGACAACGGTCTCTTCTCGGACTCCTATGATCCGGAGGCGACCCGGCTAACAGGGTATGGGGGTTACATGCGGGCCGCGAAAGAAGCCGGCACATGGCTTTGGGAGGCGATGGTCAACTATCGCAGCCCGGGCTTCGAGGTGAATGACATGTCGTTCAACACCCAGTCGGATTATGTGTACCTCAACGCCAACCTGGTTCGCTCCGTAAACAAGCCAGGATCGATATTCCGAAATTACTTTGCCGTGGCTGGCGTTCAGCAGCAGTTCAATTACGATGGAGACCGTACAGACCGCGAGTACTCCGCCGGAATGTTCACCCAGCTTCTTAACTTCTGGCAGGCGAATGCGTTCGTGATTCGCGTGCCCAGCGCTCTTGACGACAGGCATCTTCGCGGCGGCCCGGTTATCCGGAAGCGCGGGTACCGCTTCCACCGGGTTGTGCTGGGCACTGACCGCCGCAAAACACTGTCGTTTTCCATGAGTCCAAGCTTTAATGATTTTGACTACGGTCCCGACGCGCTCAATCTCAATATGGATGTCACGTGGAAGCCGACCTCCAACGTCCAGTTGTCGGCAGGACCTTCGTACTCCAGACAGGGATCAATCGGACAGTTCGTCACTTCGGTCCCTGATCCAACAGCCACAGCGTTCTTCGGGCGCAGGTATATCTTTGCCGCGTTCGAGCAAAAGCAGCTTTCGATGTCCACGCGCGCCAACGTGACATTCAGTCCGACGCTCACTTTCGAGCTGTTCGCCCAGCCGCTCCTGGTAGCGGGGGACTATGTCAACTTCAATGAGTTCGTCGCTCCTCGCCGGCGCGAGCAGCACACATTCACCGGCGACGAAATCAGCTCGACTGTTGTGAATGGCCAGACTCAGTACACGATCGACCCCGATGGACCCGCTGGGCCTGCTGCTCCGATCACCGTCGGGAATCCCGACTTCAACTTCCGCGCGCTTCGTGGCAACGCGGTGGTGCGATGGGAGTACAGGCCGGGCTCCACTCTGTTCTTCGTCTGGCAGCAGAACCGGTCGGACATAGGGCCGGTAGGAGACTTCGACTTCGGCCGCGACCGCTCTGCGCTATTCAATGCTCACCCCGACAACATCTTCCTCGTCAAGGCTACCTACTGGCTTGCATTCTAATGACACTCAGTCACGCCTTGGGGCGGGGTCCACTTTCAGCCGTACGACCGAAGCGCCGAGCGTAATGATCATCGTATCGCCGACTTTTTCCACGCTCGGTCCGCCGGGGCTCCACACTTCGACAGTAACGTTGTCGATCTGTCCTGAGTAACGCATTTCACGGCGCAGCTGGGGAGCGGCGGGAGTGACTGGTGTCGAGGGAGTGCGGGGAGCTCTGGCCGGGCTCGGTGCAGTGGCACCGCGCGCAACTGTTACGGCACTCACGCGGGTTTCCGGGCGGCTCTCGAGGGTGAGATTCCTGGTGAAGCTGGACGCACCACGGCGAATCGTGAGCCTCACCTTCTGACCCGGTGTTACTCCACCAAAGCGCCGCGACCCCTCTTCCGACATGATTGCAAACCCATCGATGTGAGTGATCACATCACCCGGTTTGAACCCCGCTCGCCCCGCCGGGCTGCGGGCCGAGACCATGGCGATCTCCGGTGGATCGTTGGACTCCCATACGAGCACCGAGCTGCCGCTGCTGCTCCAGCCGCAATCACTGCACCGGATGGAGAAGCCGAACCAGCCGCGTGGAACCACAGCTGGTGCTCTCGGTGGAACCGTTGCCCAAACAGCGACGGGAGGACCTGGCGCAATCGCAGGAGCGGGAGCAGAAGCGGGCGCCGGTGACGAGACGTAAATCCGGGACGGCGCGGCCGGCGAAGTCACATACACCCGGCTTGGCGCTGGCGCAGCGGCAGCTACAGGAGATGGCCGGGCAGCCGGCGCGGGGGGTGCAGGCGGCGTTTCCCACTCGTATGAAAAACCGCCTGCCTGAGGAGTCATGCTGTACGCCGCAGGACTCGATGGCTCGGCCGCATGAACGACTACCTTGAGGGAAACACCGCTGCGTCGCACCGTGAGGGCGACGTTGTCGCCAGGGGAGATGGAAGAGAAACGCCGAGCGCCCTCGCTGCTGAGGATCGAGACGCCGTTGACGTGAGTGATTACGTCGCCCTGCCTGAGTATTCCATCGCCCGGGCCTCCTGGAACCACGCCGAGAATCGTGGGCTCTGACCGAAAGGAAAACCTGCCGAGACGCGCGCCGCTGCTGGCGTCAGTCGGTGAGCTTCCCGAGACGGTGCAATCGCATCTGATACTCTGAATTCCGAGATATACGGTGCCTGAGGACCACGCGACCACTCCCTGCGCGCGCCCCCTGGTTGCCGGGATGAGCGAGCACACAACGATGAGTGCGATCGCTGTTGTACGCGGTATGAAGTTGAGGAACTGATTCTGTTTCACAGCCATATCTCCCTTTCTGCGACGATGGTCTCGTCATGTGTTGCGGGGGCAACGTTGTTACGAGGCGTCACATCCGATGCAGTCTGACGTGCCTCTCTCTCGATCACATAGTGTCCGGTTGCCACGCCACCGGCGAAGATCGCAATTGCGGCTGCGATCTTCAGAACGTTTACCAGCGCGCGGCGCTCGCCCGGATTGGATGAGCTGAAATGACCCTCTGCCTTGAGCGAACGGAGCACGCGCCGCTCGAGGAGGGTGCCTGGTTCCATTTCACGGGGAAGCGCAGCCAGGGCAGCGCGCTCGTCAGAGTTGAGGTCAAACTCGTTTTCACTGTACATCGTTGTTCTCCCTTCCGGTTAGCAGTGCGCGCATCACCCGGCGCGCCTTGAACAATTGAGCCCTCGATGTGCCCGGTGCGACACCGAGCTGCAGGCCGATCTCTTCGTGCGTGAATCCCTCCACATCGTGCAGGACGAAAACCATCCTGTAGCCCGGTGCAAGCCGCGAAATGGCCGTCTCGATGTCCAGCCTGTCCTCGGTGGGCGGAGGAGGGGACCATGATTCGTCGTCGAAGAGTGTCTCAGTGGAATGTCTTCGTCCGCGGCGCATGGAATCGAGACTGGCGCGCAAGCCAACTGCGCACAGCCAGGTGGAGAAGCTCGATTCATTTCTGAAGGTCACCAGCGCGGGATACGCCCTGAGCCAGGTGTCCTGCACCACATCCTCGGCATCCGCCTGCGATGCGCCGAGCACTCTGGCGACAAACCGAAGCAGATGGGGGGTGTGCCGGCGGAACAACTCCGTGAATGCAGCTTCGACACCGTTTGCCGCAGCTGCAACCAGGGCTGCGTCGCTGGACTCCGCCCGCCCGTTCAGCTCGGCCGGGTTCAGTGGTGTGGCTTGCACTTCACCTGCTGGTGCGGGTGCGGTCATATGTCATGAGTCGCAGAAAACGGCCGGAACGTTTGCCGGAATAAAAAAGACCCGCGATACGGATAAACTCGCATCGCGGGCCAGGCCTGGCCGCCCCCACAGCGCCAGGCTTTCCTGTACTGCTATTTCCAGTAGCTCAGCTCCAGGATCTGCGCCATCGACTGTCTCGGCAGCGAAACCAGTGAATCGCATTCGCTGCACACCCCGACGAGAACCTGAGAGAAAACCATTGCGGATCGATTCGATTTGATGTCGCGGGCCTCATAGCGGGCGTTGACCTGCCTTCCGCACGAGTTACAGATGGTCGCCGCTACGTCGCCTTCGTGCCATGGTGTCTGCATAACGCCTCACTTGATGAACAAACATGCCCAGTGCCTTTCTTCTGGTGATTGGACATGATGACCCTACGAAGGGTTTGCCCCTCAGGTGTCGGATTCGGCGAACTTTACCAATCCATTACAGACACAGATGAATCGGCTCAGGCGGCTTTCGGCATCTCGCACATGAGCCCGAAGTGATTTCCTTCCGAATCCCGGTAGAACGAGATCCACAGGTCATGGTCTGGCATCGGCGCAACGAGTTGTGGTTCGCGTTCTACCTGAACGCCCCTTCCCGCGAGTACCGAGTGCGAGGCCGTGATATCGCTGACCGAGTAATACAGAATCGAGGCGGGGTGATCGAACTCCGCTTTCTCGGCCTTACCGAGCATCAGCCGAACACCACCGGCGTCGAAGAATGCGATCCCCGGCACCTCGAACAGCAGTTTCATGCCGAGCGTGTCTCTATAGAAGCCAGTCGCGCGTTCAAGGTCGTGGACGTTGATGGCAATCTGTCGGATTGTGCCCAGGGCCAGCGGTTTGTTCTCCGTTTCCATTGTGCCTCCTCTCCCCTTCGTCGTGGCCCGGCCCCTCGCGCTTCACCGGCAAGATAGTTAGCTTTGCTAAATAATATGAACCCACGTCACGACCCCCGCAATGACGAGCTCGCCGACCGGCTTCATTCGGCAGCAATTCATCTCATACGCTCACTGAGGCACGTCGACGCGGCCAGCGGGTTGACCTCACCGCGACTCTCGGTTCTCTCGGTGCTCGTATTCGGAGGCCCGCGGACGCTGGGCGAGCTGGCCCAGGTCGAGCAGGTGAAACCACCTACCATGACCCGCCTCGTCGCAGCTCTCGAAGAAGCCAGACTGGTTCGACGCGAGATCGACCGGTCCGACAGGCGTGTCACGAGGATTCACGCGACTGCCCAGGGTTCGCGTGTGATGCGGGCAGGTCGAAAGCGACGGGTCAACGATCTCGCGTCCCGCGTTTCCAAAATGACGGCGACCGAGGTTCGTCAGCTGCAGGATGCCGTGGAGTTGGTAGCACGCCTCGCTAGGTCATAAGCATCAGGGCGGCCATCATCTCGATACCGTCCCACAGATTCTGGATCCTGATGCTTTCGTCCTCGGCGTGCTGATTGTTGTCGTAATTGGCAATCGGCACCGTAATCGTTGGCACCTTGAGTACGTCGCTGATTACTGAGAGCGGCAGGCTGCCCCCCAGAGTCGGGATACCAAGCGTTCTGCCCGGAAAAACTGAACTGATTGCCGCGAGCGCCGATCGCGAAACTGGCAGGTCCATCGGCGTACGCTCCGCGTTGTATCCGCCGCCCCGCTGTGTCACCACTGCAATCCGCGGATAGCGGAGGCGTTCAGCGGCAGTCGGCGCTGCGTCGAGAACTGCGAATCCCTGCGCCCGTACGTGATCGATCAGCCGCTGAATCTGCTTCTGGTAATCCACACCCTTCACAAGCCGAAGATCGAGCGTCGCCGACGCGGTTGTAGGAATAACGTTGCGAGCAGATTCACCAACTTCTGCGCTCGCCATTCCGTTGATGTTGAGCGACGGCTCCCCCAGGAGATCGGCGAGTGATCGCCCGCCTCCTTCCGCCACCTTGAATCCCAGCTGAGTCCGCAGCGAATCGTCGAAGTGCGGCAGGTCGCGAATGGCCTTCTTTTCCAGAGCAGAAAATGGCGCGACATCGTCGTACCATCCTTTTATGAGCACGCGGCCGTTGTCGTTCTTCATGGACGCGAGCAGTCGAGCGAGCTGGAGTGCGGGATTGGGCGCCCAGTTGCCGTAATGCCCGCTGTGCAGCGGACGGTTCGCTCCGTACACCGTAAGGTTCACATTCACGTCGCCGCGCACGCCGTACACAACCTGCTTTCTTCCCGACTGGTGAACCGGGCCATCGCAGATGATCCACGCGTCGCTCTTCAGCAACGCGGAGTGTTCGCGAAGGATGTCGCCAAGGTTGGGTGACCCCGCTTCTTCTTCCCCGTCGAAAATGATCTTGAGATTCACCGAAGGCGTGAGGCCGCTGGCCTTGAGGGCCTCGACTGCGGCGAGAATTGCCATCACGCCGCCTTTGTCGTCAGATGCCGACCGCGCGTATATGCGGTATTCGGGATTGAGCGGCGTCGCAGCCGGGGGAACGGGGATGATCGCGCCACCGCGGTCCAGCGGCCCCGACCGGAATACCGGCTTCCATGGTTCACTGCCTGTCCACTTCGCCGGATCGGTGGGTTGGCCATCGTAATGGGCGTACATGACGATCGTGCGACGTGCGCCGGGCACCAGCCACTCGCCGTAAATCAGGGGAGGGGAAGATTTATGCGGCGCAGTAAGCAGGCGTGGTGCCAGTCCGCGTTTCTCCATCATGGAGGAGATGAGCGCGACATTCTTTGCGATTCCCACGGAATCAGACGCCACGTTGGGAATGGCGAGAAGCGCAAGAAATTCCGAGACAATTTGCGCTTCGTTGGCCTTGCGATAATCACGTATGCGCGACTGCTGTGCGTCCAGACATGGGGTCAGCATCAACGCAGTGCTCAGGAATGCCAGCCGGACATGTCGGTTCATAGAGGAGGCGTCAGGGTCAGACTATCTATAGGAAGTGCCGAAGGAGAAGCGGGTCGATTAGTATAAGAAGCATGTCCCGGTCAAAACTGGCAATTCCGGTGGCGGTACTCGCCCTTGGCTTCCTGTTTGCCGCTACCAGCAAGGCAACACCGGGAGTCTCACCGCCCGTTGAGTCTGTTGGCGTTACAGCGACGGTGTCGCTCGCGCCTTCGGTAATCATCGCGCGTCCTCCGACCCTGCCGGAGCTTCTCGATATCGTCCTGAAGGAGCGGCCCACTGCGGCTGCCCTTGGCGGTAAAGTATCGAGTTTCGATGTCGACTTCCCCGAAGGGAGTGAAGAGGCACATGTAGCGGGAATGTTGCGGCCGCGTGCGAAGAATTCGTCCATGGCAAACCGGGTTGCCGCAGCGATCGTCAAAGAAGGCCATCGTCGCGGGATTGGATCGTCACTGCTGGCAGGCGTAGTGCTCACAGAGAACCCGGATCTCAACCCGCGGGCCATGAGCAGTGCCGGCGCTCGCGGGATGATGCAGGTCATGCCTTTCCACGCCGGCAAGTGGGGCTGCGAAACTCCGGATTTGTTCGACGTCGAAGCCAACATCTGCCACGGCGTCGCGATTCTTTCCGACAACCTCGGACGCTCCAGAACTCTTCCGCAGGCACTGCTTCGCTACAACGGATGCGTCAGAGGAACCAACACTCCCGATTGTTTCAGGTATCCCCGCCTCGTCTACGGGCGCGCGCGCACTGATGCCGACCGGGAACGACGGTTTCTGAGCCCACGCTGACCGCCAGGAGCAGATGAGCGACAAGTACGTCCTGCCGCTCCGCTCGAAGATTGCGGCAGGGCTCGCCACCTCGCTGCTCGTCCTTGTGGTAGGTGCGATTTCGTATTGGGCAGTATCCCGTGCCACCAAATCCTTCGAGGCGGTCAATCACACAGGAAAGGTACTCCTCGAGCAGCGAAAGCTTCTCGCTGGACTGTCTGATGCCGAGACTTCCGCGCGCGGGTTTGCGCTCACCGGCGAGGACAAATTTCTTCGTCCCTTTGACGCAGCGAATGTCTTTGTCCCTGCTTCGATCAGGAAGCTCCGTGCACTCACTGCGGATAATCCTGACCAGCAGGCCCGCCTCGATACGCTCGAAAGCGTCGCCGGTGAGCAGCTTCGCCTGAACGACCAGATCATCAGGTTCAGAAAGCAGCAGGGATTCGAGATTGCCAGCGACATCATCCGGTCCGGCCAGGGTCAGATGGTGATGGATCACGCCCGTGCCCTTATGGCCGCGATGGAAGCCGAGGAAAACGAGATTCTTTCCGTCCGCGCTGCCAATCAGGAGCGGGATCAGAGAATCGCCTACCTGGTAATAGCGATTGGCGGAGGGCTCGCGTTCCTGCTTTCGCTGCTCATCAACCGTTCGATCAGAAGAGACGTAATCGACCGCGAGCAACAGCGGGAGATGATCGAACGCCAGACTCGTGAACTCAAGCGACAGGCAGACGAACTCGGGGTACAACAGGCCGAGCAGGCGCGGCTGGCGCGACAGATGACCGCGCTGCTGGAGTCGACGGAGGCGGGGTTTTACGGTATCGACACCTCGGGGTGCTGCACTTTCGTCAATCGGGCGGGTGCGGCGATGCTTGGTTATTCGGTAGAAGAACTCGCAGGGAAGCACATGCACGACGTGGCGCACTACAAGCACGCGGACGGAAGGCCCTACCCTGAATCGGAGTGTCCGATATACCTCTCCAGCAGCGGCGGTAACACTTCGGGTGAGGCAGACGACGAGGTCTTCTGGCGCAAGGATGGTACTAGCGTAGCCGTTGAATACTCCACCGCACCGATTGTCGAAAGCGGGGAGGTGCGGGGCGCAGTTGTAGCCTTTGCTGACATCACCGACCGCAAGCGGGCGCAGCGAGCCATTGCCGAAAGTGAGGAACGGAAAGCCGCAGTGCTGCGGACAACATTGGATTCAATAATCACGATGGATGCGGCGGGGGTCGTCACCGAATTCAATCCCGCGGCAGAGACAACGTTCGGGTTCACTAGGGAGGAGGCCAAGGGAAAGCTTCTTGGTGACCTCATCGTGCCGGAACGTCTGAGGGCAGCACATTTCGCAGGGCTCGAACGCTATCTCGCCAGCGGAGAAGCGCACATACTCGGCAAGCGGCTGGAACTGCCTGCGCGGAGAAAAGACGGAACCGAGTTCCAGTCGGAACTGACAATCACTCGCAGTGACATAGACGGGAAACCCGCCTTTACGGGGGTGCTGCGGGACATCACGCTGCGAAAACAGCAGGAAGGAGAGCGGGATCAGCTCATGAAGGCCCTTGCAAAGAGCAATCAGGAGCTGGACCAGTTCGCGTACGTTGCATCGCACGACCTCAAGGCGCCGTTGCGCGGCATCGCCAATCTCTCATCCTGGATAGAGGAAGACCTTGGCGAAACCCTCCATGGTGAGAGCAAGGACCAGATGGAGATGCTGCGCGGGCGCGTTCACCGCATGGAGGCGCTGATAGACGGCATCCTTCATTATTCGCGGGCGGCGCGGGCGAAGGCGCGGCCGGAGGAAATAGATACGGGCCTGCTGGTAGGGGAGATACTGGATCTCATCGCCCCTCCGCAGGCTACAAAAATCGTCATTCAGGAAGGCATGCCCGTCGTGAGGGCCGAGAAGGTGCCTCTTCAGCAGGTGTTCATGAACCTGATCGGAAATGCCATCAAGCACGCGCGCGCCGAGAATCCCAGGATCGAGATTTCATGGGCCTCAATGGACCCATTTGTCCAGTTTTCGGTAACTGACAACGGGCAAGGCATCGCTCCGCAGTATCACGAGCGGATTTTCGGCATATTCCAGACGCTCGAAGCGCGCGACAAAGTCGAAGGAACAGGAATTGGGCTGTCCGTCGTCCAGAAGATCGTCGAGGCGAAGGGGGGCAGAGTCTGGGTAGAATCCGATATTGGCAAGGGCGCCAAATTCTCGTTTCTCTGGCCGCTGGTCGAAACCACCGGAGCATGACACGATGTCAGATAGAGTGCTGAACATATTGCTGGTAGAGGACGACGAGGTTGACGTGATGAACGTCCGCCGGGCTTTCGACAAGAACAACGTTTCGAATCCATTGTTCGTTGCTGGCAATGGCCTCGAGGCGCTGGAGATGTTGAGGGATGGCAGTGTTCCACACGAACGCCGGCTCGTTCTCCTGGACCTGAACATGCCGAAGATGAATGGAATCGAGTTTCTTCAGGCCCTGCGCGCAGATGCAGAACTTGCGAGCACTCCCGTTGTAGTGCTGACGACTTCGAACGACGATCAGGACAAGATTGACGCCTACAACCTCAACGTGGCGGGGTATCTGCTGAAGCCGGTGACGTTCAACAACTTCTGCGAGCGGATGACGACTCTCAACAAGTACTGGACTCTCGTCGAGATGCCCTGAACGATGGGTGCGCCTGCAATCAGACTGCTTGTCGTTGACGATGACGACGTCGATCGCATGGCGGTGCGGCGTGCGCTGAAAGCATCAGGTATCGAGGCGATCGTATCGGAGGCCGAGGACGCCACGTCTGCCCTCGAGAAGCTCGGCAAGGAGCATTTCGACTGTACTCTGCTCGACTATCGCATGCCCGGAACTGACGGCCTGGCGGTAGTAAGGGCAGCGCGCGAAATGGGAGTGCTGGTTCCGTTCATCATGCTCACTGGATTCGGTGACGAGCAGACCGCTGTCGAATTGATGAAAGCCGGCGCCGCGGACTACATCCCGAAAAACTCTCTCACACCCGAGCGCCTTGCGCTGAGCCTGAGAGGCGTGCTGCGCATTCATCAGGCGGAGATCGACGCCAGCCGCGCCGAGGGAGACCTTCGCCGTTACGCCAGCCAGCTGCAATCAGTTGCACGGGCCGCCATCGAGATCAACTCGACGCTTGCGGTAGATACGATGCTCCAGGCCACGACTGAAAACGCGAGACGGATTCTCAACGCGCGCTACGCCGAGACTCGCCTCGATCCAGATACCACTGCGGCGAATGCGCCACTCGATGCGCAGACGGCAATGTGGCGGGCATCTGCGCCTGCCGAGGAAGAGCACGAGCTCACCTCGTGGGCGGATGCCACCAGGGACGCGATGCCTGGAATCACGCCAGAGATTCTGGCGATGCTTGCGGAAAATCCGGACGGCGTCGCACTGGGCCGGCCGGGCTTCGAGATTCCCAACACTATCTCCGTGGACTTGTTGGGCAGGACGGGTACCAAACTGGGCGCGATTCAGCTGTGGGACAAAAAGGACGGGCAGGCGTTCGACGAATCCGACGGCGCTATCCTGACTCAGCTTGCGCAGCTTGCTGCGGTTGCCCTCGAAAACGCCAGACTATTTCGCGCTGCGCAGGATGCCACTCGTGCTCGCGACGACCTGGTGGCCATCGTCTCGCATGATTTGCGGAATCCGATTCACACGATCCACATGGCCGCTTCGTTTCTACTGGAGATTGCTCCGGCGAATGACCGCAGAGTTCAGGCGCGCCGTCAACTCGAAGTAGTGCAGCGTTCGGCAACACGCGCCAACCGCCTCATTCAGGATCTTCTGGACGTCGCGAAAATTCAGGCCGGGGGGCTGGCGGTGGACCCGGTTGCTGGGGACATCGCATCGCTCATCACCGAAGCCGTCGAGGCAGCGGCGCCCCTTGCTGCGGCAGCTCAGATCAAGGTGGTACCAAACATTCTGGAGGCGATGCCGGCTGTCTCTTCAGACCGCGAGCGGATGCTTCAGGTCTTCGCCAACCTGATGGGCAACGCCATCAAGTTCACGCCCAAGGGCGGGGAAATCCGGGTTCACACTGCGCTCGAGCCGGGTGAGGTGCGGATTACCGTGGCAGATACCGGCCCGGGGATTCCGCAGGAGAATCTCGATCACGTTTTCGACAGGTACTGGCAGGCCAAGTCCACTGCGAAGCTCGGCACCGGGCTTGGACTGTCGATTGCAAAGGGAATAGTCGAAGCACATGGCGGCCGGATCTGGGCGGAGAGCCCTCCGGGTTCTGGCGCCGAATTCAATTTTACACTTCCGCTGGCGTGACCCGCCCGCGTAGCTGATGGAGATGACATGAAAGCAGTTGTGCTTATTGGGATGATGGTACTCTTCGGCACTGCAGCCGAGGCAAGTGCACAGGCTTCCTGGCCTACGATATTCAAGGATGCGACAGTTGCAGTGGCTTTGGACACGGCGAATGCAATAAGAAATGCGGACGGGTCTTACCTTACTCGTACGCGTTGGGACTACACCAAGCTCCACGCTCTCGAGAGCAGACGGCCATACATGGCCATGACCCAGAGCGCGCTGCTTCGCTGCACGCCAGTGCGGGTAAAGCGCCTGACCGAATCGTTCTACTCGGCCAACGGCGCCGTAGTTCGTGAGGGTTCCCAGCCTGATCCGCGCGACGTCAAATACATGAACTGGGACCGTATCCGGACTGGGAGCTACGCGAGCAAGAGCTATAACGCTGCATGCGCCCTGCTCACGCGCCGCGATCGACGGCGATAGCGTTCAATCGCTGAAATCAATGGCCACTCTTGTCAAGGGTGGCCGTTTCGCATGCGGGTAATTATTTCGTTCAAGGCGGTGACCCCAGGCGCTTCTCAGGCGTCGTTTCTGATACCCTCTACACCAGAGCCGAAAGAATGAAATCACGTCTTCTCCCGGCAGCCCTGATGCTTGCTGCCTTCGCGGTGTCTTCACAGCCTGTCACAGCGCAGGGAATCGATCCGCAATGCCCGCCAGGCAGTTCCACCGGCGGAGTGCCCAACAATGCAATGATTGCGCAGGACGCGTGTCAGAAGGCGATAGACCTGTTTCGCTACGTCGCCCCTCAGCTCAGCGCTATACTGGCCGGCGGTGCTCCAATTCAGGGAGTTTCCGGAACGCTTGGTGGTCCTGGTCACTTCTCATTCGGCGTGAGAGCAAACGGACTGCAGGGTTCGCTGCCCGAGGTGGACAAAGTCGTTCCGAATACTCGTGGCGCTCGTGTCGATACGTATACGATTGAGACGACGCCAATCGGGTTCGTTACCGCCGATCTCGGCGTCGGGCTGTTCAAGGGAGCGGGCACCAATGGTTTTGGAGCCGTGGACGCGATCGTCAGCCTCTCCTACGTTCCGGAATACAGCAGCAACTCGGTGGAAATAGCGGTGCCTTCGGGCTCTTTCAAGTTTGGATTCGGCGCAAAGGTGGGAGTGCTCAGGGAAACGTCAACGCGACCCGGAATTGCCGTCAGCTATCTCGTGCGCGAGTTGCCGAGCGTGGATATCACAGGGCAGTCGGGTGATGACAGGCTGTTTCTGAAGGACGTGCGCGTTCGCACGAATTCGTGGAGGGCACTGGTCGGCAAGAGTTTCCTTTTTGCAGGCGCAGGGGCCGGCTTCGGTCAGGACTCCTATAATTCGGACGCAAGCATCACGGTGACAGTTGCTCCGCGGCAGGCAACCAGCGGCGGCACCGGCGGTCCCATTGCACTCGAGCAAAAGCTCACGCGCAACAATGTCTTCGGCACCGTGTGGCTGAATGCAAAGATTCTGCGGATCGTCGGCGAACTGGGCAGGGTGAGCAGCGGTACTATTGCGACGTACAATCAATTCGATGGCGTGCAGCCCGCCGATGCCAGAACCTACGCCTCAATTGGTTTGAGCTTCGGCCACTAGCAGAATCGGTTTGTCGCCAATCTTTGTTTACTGAACGAACGCGCGAACCTGCTGGTAGACAGTCTGATCCAGCAGGAAGTTGTAATGCACGACGCAGGCAGAAAGCGTATTGGTGGCGCCGAAAAGCAGCACGCTCGAAGTGGGGTTGATTGTCGTATCACAAGTGGAACGCCAGGTGGCATATCGTACGAGCCCTGGCGTTTCATCGCCCGCGTTCAATGCGACGATGAATGCAGAGCCTGGAGCAATCTCGCGGCACGGAACGAAATTGCAGTTCTGGTTATCCACGGCATCCGTGCCGTGATTCGGCCCGGCAAGCGACACCCACGCATCCACTTTCGTGTCCCCTCCAAGGTTCTTCAGGTAGTAACGAGATGACACGCTCCCCATGGAGTGCGCGATGATGTCCACCTTTGTCGCGCCCGTCTTGCGCATGATCTCGGTCACCTGATCGCCAATCTCGGCGGCCGAAACAGAGTTGGAGGCAATGAAGCTGTAGTTGTACGCATACAGTTCGAAATCCTGCCAGCCATCCGCAAGAAATCTCGATTTCATCGTATCCCAGTTCGACGCGTTTCCGCCGTAACCATGCACGAACAGGATGGGATCGTGCTTGAGAACGGGGAGGTTACCGTCACCCGGAGCGGATGACTCCGCGCAGGCGCTGAGTGCGCCCGCGACAAGGACTAGCAGTGTTTTTCTGAATGTATTTCCCATCGATTCGCTGGCGTTCCGAGTATGCTGTCGCAGTGATTCTACCTGCTCCAAAGACGACCAAGTCAAAAATAACGTTCGCGCGCCCTCAGACACCTTGCCGCCGCAGTTCCCTGCGGGGGCCTCGCGCCATAAGTTCTTCGCGTCCACCCGCACGGAGCAGAATTTTGAAGCGTTTCTCGTACGTCCTGTGTGCATGCTTTGCAGTTACCTCTATGTCCGAGGCGCAAGCCCCGGTCTCAGGCAAGCGAGCCGAGTCGCTGGCGATTCGCAACGCGACAATAGTCGACGGCAGCGGAATTCCTGCGATAGGCCCCGCAGATATCGTTATCCGCGGCAATCGCATAGCGGAGATCGTCTGGCTGGATCCTGTGTCAGTGGCCAACGGAAAGGCAAAACGTCCGGCTGCGGCCACCGAGATCGACGCCACTGGCAAATACGTGTTGCCGGGGCTGATCAATGCTCACGCGCACGTGCAGGATGAGCGGGGTGGAATTCCGCAGCCGCTGGACTACGAGCTCAAGATCTGGCTGGCGTCGGGTATCACGAGCGTGCGGGAGGTGGGCGCCAACAACACTCAGAGCGTGATCGACCTGCGTGGTAGAAGCGAGAGAGGGGAAGTTGCTTCTCCTCGAATTTTCGTTTACGCGCGGTTCTCCAACTCCCCCTCGCCTGAAACGCCGGACGCCGCACGGCAGCGGGTCAGGGACCTCAAGAAGATGGGCGCTGACGGAATCAAGCTTCTACTGGTGGACCGTGATGTGATGACGGCAATGGAGGATGAGGCTCACAAGGTGGGCCTTCGCATTGCCCATCATGTCGGTGTGAAGGAAACCAATGCATGGGACGATGTGCGGCTTGGCACCACCAGCATAGAGCACTGGTACGGCATTCCCGACGCCGCTCTCGAGGAGGGAGTTCAGGATTTTCCTCCTTCGTATAACTACAACAACGAAGTAGACCGGTTCAGGTACGCGGGTCATCTCTGGCGTGAAGCAGACCCTGAAAGACTTTCCGCGGTTCTCCAGGCGATGGCAGACAAGCAGGTTGCCTGGGTCCCGACGCTCGACATCTACGAGGCCAGCCGCGACCTGCAGCGCGCGCAGAACCAGCCGTGGTTTCGCGATTACCTTCACCCGACTCTCGAAGAATACTTTCGCCCGAATGCCGATAACCACGGCTCGTACTTCCTGGGATGGACGTCAACCGATGAGACGTTCTGGAAGGAGAACTACCGGATCTGGATGAACGCTCTTCGGGAATTCGAGCGCCGTGGCGGAGTCATCGGCGCCGGGGATGATGCGGGGTTTATCTATCAGCTCTACGGCTTCGGCCTGATTCGAGAGCTGGAGCTTCATCAGGAAGCTGGATTCAACACCATCAAGGTGATTCAGCACGCCACCTCCAACAACGCCAGAATCCTCGGGCGCGAATCAGACCTTGGCCGCGTCAAGACGGGCTATCTGGCAGATCTTATAGTAGTGAACGGCAACCCGCTCGAGAACCTGAAAGTTCTTTATCCCACCGGAGTGGATCAGGTCATTAAGGGGAAGGAAGTTCACACTGGCGGTGTGCAGTGGACCATCAAGGATGGGATCCCATATGATGCACCGGCAATGCTGGCGGACGTGAAGGAAATCGTGCGACAGGCGAGGGCGGCGAGGCCGGCACCCAAGTCGTAGCAGTGGAATTGCTTCACTGGCGAGCAAACGCTCGCCAGTGGGGCTTAGCGGTTAGCGGCCCGGTGGCGAAGGGACGACGACCGCAAGCGAACGGTGCCCTCCCGGGCCGACCGAGCGGACACTTGCCCAAAGGTCGTCGAGCTGTTCACCGAGCAGGTATGAGTTGGCGCCTGCTGATACCTTGATGGCGCGTTCGTGTGTCGGTGAGGTGGTTCGCCGGACGAGCACTTCATATGATACCGCACCGGGAACGGGTTTCCACGAAATCATCCATTTCTGACCGCCGGATGCCTGGTCTCTGCGCGCGTTGACGCTGTCGGGAGCCGGCGGAGCCAGGGCAATGCCACCGAGAGTGACGGCGTTCAGCCGGGCGACTTTGGCGACGTACCCGAAATTCACGTGCGCGAGGACATCGGTGGGCAGGTGCTGCCTCTTGTAATTTTCCAGTCGCTCGGTGAAACGAAGCCCGGCGTCGCGGAGCGTTACGAATGGAGAGTGATCTCCGCCTCGCGAAATTCTATCGAGCCGGAAGACGGGCAACACTGCAAAGGCGGGCATGTACAGGGTGCCGGCCGCCCATGCGTAGCGGGCCAGTTCGCGGCTCGGCCCGTTGTCCGGGTCCGCTCCAAAGATTCGTACGCTCGTTGAATCGACGGTTCCATCGTCGGCTACGACGTTGCCCACTATGTCATTTGTCACTGCGGCGACCACGTCGTACCCCGCCGCATGGAGGCGCTGAGCCAGATGCGTCGATCCGAGGAGCCCGAGTTCCTCGCCGGAGTAAAGGGCAAAGATGATCGTCGGTTCGAGACCTTTTGGAAAACGGCGTGAGAACACTCGCGCAAGTTCGACAACCGCCGACGTGCCTGAACCATCGTCATCAGCGCCCGGCGCGTCGGACGTGAAGTCGAACCGGTCTACATTGCAGATGCACGAGTCATAATGTCCTCCGATCACGATTACCTTGCTCGTGTCGCGGCCGGGAAGCCACGCGAGCACGTTCACGACATTCACCTTCGGACGATCGGGATGACGCGTGACCTCGATCATCGCGGGATCGAACTCTACCTTGAGGCAACCGCCACAATCGCGCGAGTACTCGGCAAGCCGCGTGTGCAGGAACTGGCGCGCTGCGCCGATGCCCCTGGCTTTGCTGATTGTGTCGGACATCGTGTGCCTGGTGCCGAACGAAACCAGCAACGAGTCGGTGTTGCGAATGCGGTCCGCCGAAATCTCCGACATCATGCGCACCAACGCATCGTCCCGCTGAAGCCCGATGGTTACATCAAGCCGCTCTCCCTCTGCAGGGGCCGGCTCGACGGTCGAGAACCTCACGCCGCTCGTACTGGAGCACGCTGCGGCAAGAGCAAGCGTCGCCGCCCATCCGAATTTCATTCTCATGCAACGAATATTCTTCGAAGCGGGCGAACGGGATAGGGGTGGCGGATATATTGTTCACACGTTCACAAACTCAACTCCACACATGTCGAACGAATCACCGGTGTCCACAAGCGATATCATCTGGCAGTGCACGCCTTTCGAGGAGTTGACTGCGGCTGAGCTCTATTCTCTCATGGAGCTTCGTCAGCGAGTGTTCATTGTAGAGCAGAACTGTGTTTACATGGATGCTGACGGGTCTGATGGAAAGGCGCACCATCTGATGGGCTGGCGCACCAGCAATGGCTACCGCCGGCTGGTTGCGTGTGCGCGACTTTTCCCGCCGCGTATCAAGTATGCAGAGGCGTCAATCGGCCGGGTTGCCACTCATCCGGACATCAGAGGCTCTGGGGTAGGGAGGGAATTGATGGAAGAAGCAGTGAGGCAGGTTGCCGTTGCAGGATGGGGTACCGAAATAAGGATTGCCGCCCAGATGTACCTCGAGCGATTCTACGAGGGTTTTGGGTTCAAGCGCGTCACTGATCCGTATACCGAAGATGACATCTGGCACGTGGACATGTGCCGTGGATAACGTGATGCCCGGCATGTCGGAGCGATTCTGGTCGGCCGCAACGTTCGAGGATGTCATCGCCCGGCCGAAAGACCACCCCGATTTGTGGGACGCGGTGTATCGCCGGGCGGCGCTGGATGAGGCAGCGATTGCGCGGGCCTCGCTGATAGAATCCCGCAGCCATCTGCTCGTTCTGCACGAAGACTGGTGCGGCGACTCTGTAAACATCCTGCCCTATGTCGCCCGGCTTGCGGAGGCGTCGCCGCAGCTGGACATGAGAGTGACGGGACGCGATGCGAATCGCGACCTGATGGATGCTCATCTGACGGGATCTTCGAGATCGATTCCCATCGTCATTATCTATGATGCGGACTTTCGGGAGAAGGGATGGTGGGGGCCACGGCCTGGGCCTCTCCAGCAGTGGGTGATGACCGAAGGGCTCGCGCTTCCCAAGCCCGACAGGTATCCTCTGATAAGAGCATGGTACGCGCGAGACAAGGGGAAGACAATCGTGTCCGAATTGCTGTCGATCATCGAGAAAGTAGCATGACTTCAGCCCGTCCGATGCTGGTCGAGCTGCTCGAGTACATGGACAGGACCAGGTCCGCTTTGATGGCCACTGCCGGATCCATGAACTCCACGTTCGCGTGCATTCGACCGCATGAGGGAATGTGGTCCGCCGCTGATAATCTGGAGCACCTCGCGCGCGTGGAGGAATCAGTTGCCCGACTGATTGAGAAATCCATCGCAAAGGCGCGGGAGCAGGGCGTCGGGCCCGCGATTGATGGACGCTCCGTCATGTCTTCACTGGACGGGTTCGGGCTCGTCGATGCGGCGATACGCCTCGAGGCGCCGGATTTAGTTGCCCCTGCGGGCGATCGCCCGGTAGCGGAATCGCTGACGTCACTGGAAAAATCCCGGATTCGCGTTCGCGACGCACTTGAAGGCGCTGCTGACATCGATCTCAGGTCCATAAAGCGGCAGCATCTGAGACTGGGCGAAATCGACCTTTGCCAGTGGGCTCTGTTTCTGGCACAGCACGAGGAACGGCACCGCCAGCAGATAGAGCGAACACTCGCTGCCGTGACCGAACTTGCCTGCGAGTCGGCTCCGATAGTCTGAGGAACGCCTGAAGCCGGGGTCGCGCTGCTGGATACCGGCGCGAATGATGCAATTCATGGCTCGCGCAGTAAGTTTTCCATCAGTCCGCTGCCCCGGGATAAGCCGGTCGGACAGATGATCCACTCAGACGGGAACGATGTGACTATTAATACAGCCGACGCCGAGATGCTCTCCAAGATCGAAGTTCTTGCCGATCTCGAGGACGTGGTCGCCGAACTGATGGTGCAGCACGAAGCCAAGCGTGTTCTGTGGCTGCCGAGCGAGATTCTCGATCCCAAGCCGGACACTGATCCGGATCACCACATCCGCGCGCTCCGAAAACGCGCGGAAGGAATCACCCCTCCGGCACGCGTAGCGCTGGCGCTCAATCTTCTCACTGAAGAAGGTCTGCCTCACTTCCACCGTATTCTCGCCGTGTACCTTGGCAACGAGAGCCACTGGCAGCACTGGACGAATCTCTGGACCGCGGAGGAAGACCGGCATGGTCTCATTCTGCACGACTACACGAGGGATGCGGGAGTTTTCGACAGGCTCGTGATCGAGAAGATGCAGTTCGACTATCTCCGGGCCGGCTTCGCTCCTGAGTGGGATCGCGATCCATACCGTGTGTTCGTCTACACGTCGCTCCAAGAGCGGGCAACTCAGGTCTCTCACGCCAACACCGGCAAGCTGGCCTCTGAGTCAGAGCCCATGATTGGCGAAGTGCTCGCGAACGTCGCCAAGGAAGAGGCACGGCATTACACCTTCTACCGCACCGTATTCAAGGAAGTGCTGAAGCGCGATCCAAGTCAGGCCCTGGAATCAGCGGCGAAGATCATGCCGGCAATCGACATGCCTGGAGTCAACATGCCGCACTTCAGGGAGCTCGCAGATGTCGTGCGCCGCGCGGGTATCTATGGTCCGAGGGATTATCTGAAGATCGTCGAGGAGCAGATAAAGTTCTGGGCAATCGACACGCTGGAAGGTCTGACTGATGCAGGTCGCAGCGCTCAGGAGAAGATCATGGCCATTCCGGCCCGGCTCGAGCGCATTGCCGGTGTAATCGAGCAGAAAACCAAGCGAAAGACATTCTCTTTCGATGTGGCTTTTCAGCGCGAATTCACAATGGACTGACCTGGATGGGGCTGGGACGCAGTGCGGTCACTGCGTCCCAGCCAGCCCCAGTGATTCGGCCGCTCCCTGCATGGCGCGAATCACGAATTCAATGTGTTCGTCGAGATCAACGCCGAGGTCGGCAGCGCCTTCGATTACGTCGTCGCGATTGACTCCGCGCGCGAACGCTTTGTCCTTCATCTTCTTGCGCACCGACCGCGTCTCGACTTCCATCACGCTCCTGCTCGGCCTCACGAGTGCGGTAGCCGTGATCAGGCCTGTGAGTTCGTCAACCGCGTAAAGCGTTTTCGCCATCCGCGATGCCCGCGGCACACCGCTGTAGTTGGCGTGGCCGAGGATGGCTTCGAGGACATCCTCGGGAAACCCGCGGTCGCGGAGAATGCGCACGCCTTCGGCCGGATGCTCCTCGGTAGCTGAGTGGGATTCATTTGGGAATCGCTCATAGTCGAAGTCGTGAACGAGTCCGGCGATTCCCCATCGTTCGCGGTCTTCGCCAAACTTGTCGGCGTAAGCTCGCATTGCTGCCTCGACCGATAGCATATGCTTGCGAAGCGAGTCGCTGGCTGTGTATTCGTGGACGATGGCAAGTGCTTCTTCCCGTGAGGGCAATTGCTCAGTCAACGGAGTCCTCAGCTTTTTCACCGAGTTTCACGATGTCTCCCTTCGTGAAAAGAATTCCCTTCAAGGTGTCGCGAAAATCAGGCTTCTGCCGGAGAACGAATTCGAGACTCATGCCGAAGTGCTTGAATTCTTCTTTCTGCGCGTTCTCGATGATTGCGCGAGCCTGGTCGTTCTTCTCCACAGAGATCCGCTGTTCGTACCAGTTGATCGCCTCCGCCTCCTCGATCAGGGAGGTGAGCATGCGCGCCATGGTGCGGGTCTGTTGTGAAAGCTCTTCTGGTGGCTCGTGATATTGATCGGTTGGCATATGATCTCATTCAGGGGGTTGGCCGGCGCTCAGCACTTCCTGAGACCGGGCGAGACTGACATGAAGATGTCTGCAGCGAGCTGAAGTGCCAGAAGCGCGCCGAGGATCCCGATCGCCGGCAGCGAGGACCTTCGATTCTCCGGAAGTGAGCGTCGATAGATCATCCAGCCGGCAGTTACTACTGCTGCTTCGAGAATGAAGTCGATTGCGGGACTGCGATACAGCAGGAGACCAACGGTCGGGCCGCCGGTCCACGTTGGCTTGATTCCAGTGAGATAATCTCCAAGCACGTGAGACACGACAATAGCGGCGACAAGAAGGATCGCGGTTGTGTCTCGCTGCATGGAGTAAGTGACAACGGCTGCAATCGCAGCGAGGATGGCGATTGCCGGGAGAGAGTGGGAGTACATCCCGGGAACGGACGGCCGCATTCCCGCAAGACAGAATCCCGCGTCGGTCCAATCGGGCAGCTGGCTGGCGAGTACAAGCAGCCAGAGCGGGACGGTGCGCCTGAAGCCGTGAGCGCCCAGGGCGATGCCAACGTGACCGGCGTACACTTACTTGCGGGCCATTCGGTCGAGTATGATGGCGATGATGGCAATTCCAAACGTGGCCGCAATGAGCCGAAAGGAGTCAGTCATTCGGGCATTGACGTCACGACGCGGATCACGGTCAGAGTTTGCAACTCCAGTAGAGGCGAGAGACGCTAGTTTTGTTCTGCCGATCGCACACGAACGCAGATGATTTGCGATCCGATCTTAACTTAGCCAACGCGATGACGAACGTAACCCACCTGGAATGCGCCGCCTGCGGAGCCATTCACGATTCCGGAACTCTGCAGTCGGTGTGCACTCAGTGCGCCAAACCTCTGCTTCCGCGATACGACCTGGAGCGCGCCGCGCGCACCCTGACGCGGGAATCTTTGAGCGGCAGGCGGCCGGATATGTGGCGGTATCACGAAGTCCTTCCTCTTTCCGACGAAGCAGCCATCGTTTCACTCGGCGAAGGTTGGACTCCGCTGCTTCGTGCAGAGCGTCTCGGCGGTGCACTCGGGATGCGCCATTTGATGATCAAGGATGAATCTCTGAATCCGACGCAGAGCTTCAAGGCGCGAGGCATGTCTGCGGCGGTGTCGGTTGCGCGGCAACTCGGGGCTAAGCGACTTGCGGCTCCGTCCGCGGGAAATGCCGGTGGTGCGCTGGCTGCGTACGCGGCGAGGGCAGGGATGGAGGCGTTCATTTTCATGCCTGCAGATACCCCCCGCGCGAATATCGTTGAATGCGAGCAGGTGGGGGCACACGTCACGCTGGTGGACGGACTCATCACTGATTGCGGAGCGGAAGTGGCGCGGCGCAAGGAAGCGGAGGGGTGGTTCGATGTCTCGACGCTCAAGGAACCGTATCGCATAGAAGGCAAGAAAACCCTGGGGTATGAGCTTGCCGAGCAGCTGGGATGGACCCTCCCCGATGTGATCATCTATCCAACCGGCGGTGGTACCGGCCTTGTTGGCATGTGGAAAGCATTCGACGAGATGGAGCAGCTCGGCTGGATTGGTGTCTCGCGGCCGCGCATGGTAAGCGTGCAGTCCAGTACATGTGCTCCCATCGTGACTGCATTCGAGAGGGGGGAGCGTTTCGCGGAGATGTTTCCGGACGCAAAGACTGTTGCTTCCGGGTTGCGGGTTCCCAAGGCCATCGGGGATTTCATGATCCTCGATGCAATTCGGGCGTCGAAAGGCGCGGCGGTCTCGGTGTCGGACGAGGAGCTTCTTGAGGGAGTTGCTGAGATAGGGGCTGCGGAGGGCCTCTTTGTTGCCCCCGAAGGTGGCGCTTGTCTGCCGGCGCTGCGGCAGTTGATTCGGACAGGCAGTGTTGGGGTTGACGAAAGAGTGGTGCTGTTCAACACTGGCGCGGGCATAAAGTATATGGAAGCATTCGCCGCTGGCTCCTGAAGTCAGGGCTCAGGCCTTGTTAATGCGTTGTGAGGCCGACGCGGATTGTCGGGCTGGCCCACCCGAGGCAAGAGGTAAAGTGGCAAACGAGAGGGCTGACAAGATCGTTGCAATTGGGGCATCGGCGGGCGGGGTCGAGGCGATACGATATCTCGCCTCGCAGTTCCCCGAAGGTTTTGGCGCAGCCGTAATGGTGGTGTTGCACCTTCCGCCCAATGCCAGGAGCGTGCTTCCAGACATACTGAACCGTGCCGGCAGTCTGCACGCTGTCCACGCTGGAAAAAGCCAGCCGCTCGAGAACGGAAGGATCTACATCGCTCCCGCAGGGAGTCAGATGCTGGTTCACGGTGGCAGCGTTTCAGCCGCGCCCGCCGCGCCGGAACACGGGCACCTGCCGGGTATCGATCCTCTCTTTCGCAGCGTGGCGGAGGATTTTGGAGCGAATGCGACGGGAGTGGTTCTCACCGGCAACCTGGACGACGGAACCGCGGGCATCGTCGCGATAAAAGCCGCCGGCGGTACCGTCATAGTTCAGGACCCGCTCGAGGCCCGGTACCCCGGAATGCCGACCAGCGCGCTCACGGGGACGAAGCCGGACTACGTGCTCCGGCTCGCGGCTATTATGCCCGTCCTGATCCGCCTGACGTCGTGACTATCGGGTAGTTGACGAGCGCATCAGGGTGCCCCGGGCCATATTGGTCGGATGCGAGGATGTAATTTTGTCGGGCGCTGCCCGTCACTGACAAGGCCGGGGTAAGGTGACTGAGACTGAACCTCAGGACTTTGAGGACCTGCTGGACTACCTGAAGGCCACTCGCAGTTTTGACTTCAAGGCATACAAGAAGAACACGCTGAAGCGACGTATAGAGCGACGCATGCATGCGGTAGGATCGAAAACTTTTGGTGACTACCGGCAAGTCCTGGAAACGTCGGCAGACGAGTTCGCTCAGCTCTTTGATACGTTCCTCATCAACGTCACGAGTTTTTTCCGTGACCCGGGTGCCTGGGATTATGTAACGGAGAGCGTTATCCCGCTGTTGTTGAAGGAGAAGCACCCTGCTGACCCGATTCGGGTGTGGAGCGCCGGATGCGCGACGGGAGAGGAAGCGTTCACGCTTGCGATGCTGCTGGCGGAGGCACTCGGCCCGGAAGCTTTCCGGAGCAGGGTCAAGATCTATGCAACTGATCTCGACGAACAGGCTCTGTTGATTGCGCGCCAGGGAATCTTCGACGCAAAGCACGTGGCGGGAGTGCCCCCGGAGTTGCTCAATCGATATTTCGAGCAGTTGAACGGGATGTATTGCTTTCGCAAAGACCTCCGCCGTTCGGTGATTTTCGGCAGGCACGATCTTCTGGAAGACGCCCCCATATCGCGAGTTGATATCCTGGCATGCCGAAACACCCTGATGTACTTCAACTCCCAGGGGCAGGCTCGGATCCTTGCCCGCCTTCATTTTTCGCTCAGTGAGCAGGGTTATCTGCTTCTGGGGCGGGCCGAGACCCTGCTGGCGCATAACACGACTTTTCGCCCCGTTGAGCTTAAGCAGCGCGTATTCGCCAAGGTCAATGGGGCCAGATTTCAGCGTCCGATTTACCTGATGCCTGACGGCGAGAGCGGGCAGGCAAGACTCGCAGGCGGACACGGCCCCGTGGACGACATGCGGGAGATTGCCTTCAACTCCCGGAGCGATGCGCAGATAATCGTGGATCGCACCGGAGTGCTGGCCGCCGCGAACGAAGCGGCCCGAAAGTTTTTCGGAATCACCGGCCGTGACACCGGCAGGATGTTTCAGGATCTCGAGATATCGTATCGCCCCCTCGAGCTTCGGTCACTGATCCAGAAAGCGCAGATGGAACAGCGTCCTGTCAAAATCACAGGAGTCGAGCACCAGCAGGGCCCTGACGATACACAATGGCTCGACATCCACGTGGTTCCGCTGCCGGGCCGGAACGGGGAACAGCTGGGAGTGAGCCTCACGTTCACCGATACGACGGGTACCCGGCGGCTTCAGCATGCGCTGGAACGCACGAGCCTGGAACTGGAAACGGCATACCAGCAATTGCAGTCGGCAAGCGAAGAGATGGAGACGACGAACGAGGAACTGCAGTCGACAATCGAGGAGCTCGAAACGACGAATGAGGAGCTTCAGGCAAGCAACGAAGAGCTGGAAACAATGAACGAAGAGCTACAGGCAACCAACGACGAGCTTCAGTTAGTGAACGATGCTGCGCGGACGTACGCGACTGAGCTCGATACGGCCAACAACCTGCTGGAGTCGATTTCATCGGGGCTGAACCACCGGCTCTTTGTGCTCGATCGCGAACTCAGAGTGATTCTCTGGAGCGACGGTTCCGAGGGCTTGTGGGGTGTGACTTCTCAAGAGGCCAGGGGCAGGCATATCAATGACATTGACTTCGGGCTGCCGTTTGCGCTGGTCGAGGAGGGAGTCAAGGCTGTGCTTGACGGGCAGGCGCGCCGCTTCGTTCAGAGCGTCGGGGCCGTTAATCGGAGAGGCCGCAAGATAGACTGTACGGTGACGCTGGCACCGCTTTTCAAAGGCAAGGCGGGACGAGTCGCAGGAGTGATAATTGTTACGGACGACGGCAATGCGGAACGGCCGTCGATAGTGTCCTGACGCTATTCCTGGTGCAGCGATGGTTTACGAGTGCTGCGTCTGGGAGTTTCCTCCTCCGTCATCATGTCCGAAACCATGCCGAGGGATCTGGCCAGTGAGTGCAGATCGGTTCGCGACATACCTTCCAGGGCATCGATGAGCTTGCTCTGAGCTGCATCGGGCGAGCGGCGGAGAATTGTTTTACCCGCCGGGGTCAGCGAGACGACCATGCGTCGCCCGTCCGCACTGGAGGTTTTTCGGGTGACCAGCCCTGCCTCAACGAGGCGTGTCACAACCATCGAAACGGAGCTCTGGTGTGTGAACGACCGCTCCGCGAGCTCGTTGATGGAAAGGGCGAGATGTTCGCTCAACACCTTCAGGACGTAGAGCTGCGCACTGCTGATCCCAAGAAGCTGCTCCGCCTCTCTCCCTGATACGCGCAGTGCCTGGACAATCGAGCGCATGGCGTCCATCACGGTGGCAATGTCTGCACGCGCAACATTGCCTGGACCTGCGTGCGTTCTGGACGTTTCAGCCATGGTGGATTGAGTGGGTTACCGAATTCTACATCAATATTCGGGATTCCGTAACGGTTGCTGCCCGGTACCTCAGAGAAAATCCGAAAACCCGGCTGCGGGAGTACCTAAAAACAGCCAGTAAATGAACTGAGGATCGCCCATCTCGTTGCGGATTACTCGGGCGTGGAAAACCACGTCGAATTCCGCCCCGGAGAGGTACTGGAGCTTCAGGGGGCGGGCAAGCTTGTCCTGGCTGGCGAGCAGGTCGCTGGCGATGGTTCTAAAAGCCGTCCGGTCGGATGGAGCTACAATGAGTTGAAGCGGCTTCCCGCGCACGGCAGCCAACTGGCGCTTCATCAGGCTTTGAGCTTCCAGATTCGCGTCGGCGATGATCAGCTGCGGCGTGGTGACGATGTAAGGCGCGGGGGCTTCCTCAAAAATCCGCGTGAAATAGCCAAGCGCACTGCCGACTGTCCCGTGGATCCGGGTGGCGCGTCGATATGCCTTGAGCCATACATCTGTGTCGATGCCTGCAAGAGGTTCACCCGATTCAGGGGCGGGACTTCTTCCCCCGGCATCTCTTGCAATCTTTGGTTCGCGCATAGCTGTAAAACGCTCCTGCTCTTCGCGTAGACCCGCAACACATCTCTATGGTTGAAGCTACGATGGGGACCGCAGATAGCCAGCAATCCCGGGTCAACGTCGTGTCGCGTGTCCCGTTCCTATGCCCATGCCGAGGCGGATTGTTCGAGGCCGGGCAGGTTCGTAGTATCTCCCCCGCGCAGCGTTTACAGCTATGGATCCCGCGTACCTGCGGTCGTGCAGGTTGTCGATGGCGGCAGTGAGAGAGAATCGTGGCGCACGATGTCCGAGTGAGGTGCCGGCGCGGACGTTCGCGATAGAATGGCCGGGCGTCGCCACGGAGTTTGCATCGTCGACGAAGGCGCTGCCGCTTCGCTCGAACTCGACGACCCCGAAATGGCGCCTGTTCGCCAGCACGATGGCCAGGCGGAGGTGATGCGGCGGTATTCCCGGGATCTGCTTTCCGCGATAGCTGACGCCGCCCACCGAATAATCCTCAAAACGAAATCGCGCAAACGAGTAGACGGCAGCGACGGACACCGGATTGCCGGGAAAAAGATTCAGTGCCGTCTCGACCCCCCGTCTCGACGTCCTTCCTGCATTGCGAAAATATCTCCGGCCATTGCCGCCGCTTATTTCGAAGGGAACAAGCTCGTCGCGCACGCGGGTCTGAAACATTGCCACGTCATAACTCAGCAGATTCCGGATTGTCCCCTTCGCGCCCGATTCCGCGGTCACGGAATGTTGCGGATCGAGATCCTGGTTCAGCCCGGCAGAGCCATCAGGCTGATTTCCGAGTTCGGTTGCGGTAGGCGTTTCGAAGGCCGTCGATATGCCTGCATATATGGAGTGCGCAGGTGCAGCGCGAAAAAGAAGCGACGCAATCGGACTGATCGCAAACAGCGAGCGGAAACCTGAGTCATCGGGATTGGGCCCGGAGACGAGGCGGTCCTCTACTTTAAATCGCAGGTTGTCGGCGCGAGCTCCCGCAGTCACAATGATTCGATCTCCCACAGCGGTCTGACTACTCAGAAAAAATCCTGACGACAGCACGGATTCCAGTTGGTTCAATGTCACAACGCCACGCTCTCTACCGGCGACAGGACACATCGCGGATACAGCAACCGGCACTGTGTCGGCGCACGTGGCAAAGTTCTGCCGTCGATCGAGCTGCCACTGCAGATCCATTCCACCGGTGAGATAGCTCGAGATATTCCCGGTGAGCATGGGCTTCTCGGCGAGAGCAGAGAATCCGTAGCTTTGCCTCCCGACATCTACAATTGCAAACGTCAGCGGATTGTCGAGCGTACGCGCCCCTCCGTGCAGCGACAAGCTCAGGCGTCCTCTGGATCCTGCGTGTTCTGATGTCACTCCTACCTGTGCCTGCCTCACGGATTTTCGAGCATTGCGGCGCACCGAGAGGGGGTCGGCACGCGACGGATCGGCCAGCATCTCGTCGAGCGTCAACGCACCCGGGTTTTCCGACAGGGGATTGTCGTACAGCATCGCGGTCAGCGCGATCCTGCCGGACGACGAAGGGCGCTCTATCCGCACGAATCCAGTTGCCGATCGCTGCATGGAGTGAGCACGCGAGCCGTCGCTCCGTGCAAGAATTGCGTCCGTGACATAGGTGAAACCACCTGCCGTTCCCGAGGCAGCGCCGGACGTGCGGCGGCCGTCATCTCCAAACCAGTGCTTCAGGTCTGCATCGACAGCATTTGCCGATGCTGGCCGCGTGTGGATGTCAATCACGCCACCGCTTGCATTCCCATACAATGCCGAGGCGGCGCCACGTAGCACTTCAATCAGGCCGGTCGATTCGAGACTCAGATAATCAACGGGCGTCTGACCGTCAGGCAGCGTCAGAGGAATGCCGTCGCGCAGAATGCGCACGCCTCGAACACCAAACGCCGACCTGGAGCCAAATCCGCGGATGGATACTCGCGGATCCTGTGCGGGATTGTTGCGGTTGATCGCAGCAAGACCGGGTACCATTGCGAGCGCTTCATCGACCGAAGCGCGGCGCAAGCCCGGACGCGTGCTGTCCTGATTGACTATGGTGATGGCAAATGGCGAACCCAGCACTGAACGCAGCGGGCCACGGGTAACGCTGACTACAACCGGCTCGAGCTTCGTCGCGGACGTATCACGTGGCGACTGGGCATGGATGACCGGCGCGGCGAGCAGTATCCAGCCGGCCAGTGCCGCACGCTTCATTTCCGGTGACCGTCACCTGATGTAACCTGAGCGTGATTCAGCCAGGTGACGAGAATGATTCCCCCGAGCACGTTGCCGATTACCGTGGGCACGAAGAAACGGACGAAATAGTCAGCGATGCCAGCCGAGCCGGTGACAACGAGGTACAGTATCTCGATCGATCCAACGATTGCGTGTGAAAGATTCCCCACGCCGACTATGTAGGTCATCATCACGATTACAGCGAACTTGCTCGTTGATGCTGAGGGCAGCATCCAGACCATGAGCGCAATGAGCCAACCCGCAAACAGTCCCTTCATCACCGTCGTCAAAAAATCATTGCCGAGTGCCGCCTGTCCGACGGCATCGAACGCGACGTGAATGTTCGGCTGGAATGCCGGAGTCAGCCCGACGATCATGGCAAACATCAGCGCACCGACAAGATTGCCCGCCAGCACCACCGCGTACAAAGTGATCACCTTCCGTAGCCTTTCCGCGGTGAAATTCACCAGCAGCGGAACGATGGGGGTCACCGTGTTCTCGGTAAAAAGCTGCTGGCTCCCGAGCGAGATGATCAGGAAGCCCACCGGGTATCCGAGCTTCGTCAGGAGGGGACGCCAGATTGCATCCGGCAGGTGTGCCTGAAGCAGGGCTTCGGCAACGAACGAAAATCCCATCGACAGGCCGCCCGCGATGGCTGCCCACCACAATGCGGATGCAGGGCGCTGGAGTTCCTTGCTGCCCTCCCGGCGTACCACATCGTATGTGACCTTCTGATCGAGCGATTCTTCCTTTCTGGCTTTTCGTTCCTCGAGCGCGTCGAGGCGTGGCTTTTTCAGGTCATCGCCGTTGTCGGGGGTCTTCTCGGCCGACTCTGGCTTTGGCGACTCGGTGTGAGTATCTGCCACGACTAACTGGGGCTCATCATCAGCAGGAATTTATGGCTGCGCCCGAGACCGGGCCACGCCTCACCGAACTTTCTTCGGTCCGTCTCCCGGGGTGAACAGCAGATTGGTCTTCGTTCCGCCCATCGCTGCCTGCACGACGTTGATCTGATCCTTGTATTTGCCGAAAAGGATTCGGCTGGAGACCGCAATGCTTCCTGGCGCGGGCGGGGCCACGCGGCTTCTGAAACAGAGCCACATCAGATCTCCCACGTGCTTGCCTCCACACGATCCGAATACCACGGGCTGGCCGGCGACTGTCACAGTAAACATCTCCAGTGCGTAGCCGACCATCGTACGCCGTCCAGTGACGCGGGCAGTCTTCCCCCACTCGAGCGACGCTTCGGTGAAATCGTCGACGAACACTCTCAGCGAAACCTCCAGCATTCCCGAGCGTTCGTCATACGAAAGCTCTGCGAGACTGGTGTGGAGTGGATGCGCGAATGCCACCTGCTCGTGAAACGGCACGCCTGGAGCAGTAATGGTAGCAAGCGCGGACAGTGCTATTCCGAAGACGATTGATTTCAGGCGGCCCAAGGGTTCCTCTCGATTGCCCAGCGCGCAGCAATGACAAGCACGACCACGGACACCGTAACAACCCGTAATCGGAGCGCCGATTCAGTACTAGAGCGCCTCAGCCGCTGTATTGCCTGGTCTGACAGCAGAAGCAAAACTGCCGCGATCATGAGCACTACGAGCTGGCCAATCTCGATACCGACGTTGAAGCCGAACAGCGGCAGCGCCACTCGATCCATGAAAAGGTCTCGAAGATAATTGGCAAAGCCCGCGCCGTGGACTAGTCCAAACACTCCCGCAAAAACCGGCCGGTACCTGCCACCAAGCGGTGCCTTTTTCCGGTCGGCGACGATGATGTTCTCGATGCAGGTCGCGACAATCGTGACCGGTATGAGAAACTCGATGAGCTGCATCGGCATTCTCACTGCGCCGGTGACAGCGAGCGCAAGCGTAATCGAGTGTCCGACCGTAAATGCGGTGACTACCCAGAGTGCGTTTCGCCAGTCACGGGCCCTGTAGATGGCAGCGAGCGCGAGGAGAAAGAGGATGTGGTCCATCGCCGCGAGATCGGTGATGTGCCTGAATCCCAGTTGCACGAAGGTCAGGAACTCCGCCGTCATCTGGCCAGCGAAGCAAGAGTGCGGCGGGCATCGTCAGCCTGGACGGGATGAAACCGCGCGTTAATAGAAAGCGCGCGCTCGAGAGACATGCGCGCCTCTGCGTCCTCGCCAAGCGCGTGCTCAATCATTCCCGCATGATAGTAGAGCATCGCGTCCTGCGTTCCCATGCGCATAGCCATGGTCATTGCCTTCCTGGCCTCCGCATTTCGGCCCGACTTGTGAAGCGCCCATCCAAGCAGGTCGTAACCGTACACATCGCGGCGGGTGTCCAGTTCCTCTTTCACGTTCGCGAGAACCTGGGCAACGCGGAAGTCGTGGTCGAGCAAAAACAGACTCCATGCGCGATGATACGCGCCGGGCTGTCCAGACACGGCAACTTCCATTGTCTTAAAGTAGCTCTGCGACTGCGCGGTGTCGCCGATAGCCGCGTATGCATCCCCAATCACGCCGAGCGTAGCCGGGTCGAGCTTGATGGTCATGGCGCGTTCGCCGTATTCGACTGCCTTTCGCGGATTTCCGAGATCCGCTTCAAGCCGGGCCATTGCCGACAGCAGGCGATAGTCTTCGGGCACTATCCTGAGGCCGTCTTCGAACGCGCCGCGCGCGCCGCGAACTCTGCCATTGCGAAGGTCGATGTCACCGACTCTCAGGTAGAACCACGCTACCTGCTCGCGTGGAAGATCCTTGCGTACTTTTGCATCAGCCAGCGCACCATACAGTAGGCGGCGGGCGGCATCCGACTCGCCATTGATCTCGAGCCATCTCGCGAGCCTGGGAGCAATCGACAGGTGCGTGCGCTGAGCATGCAATGAATCGAAGTTTGCGCGAGCGGCGTCGTAGTTCCCAAGTTCCAGTTCCACTTCGCCGAGCATGGCCCGGTACTGCGGAATGTCAGGTTCGTTGGCTACGAGTTCGCGGGCAACCTTGCCCGCTTCCGTGAAGCGGTGCTGTGCGAGAAGTGCCGAAGCCAGAGTTACAAATGCGGCGCCGTTGCGATTGGATCGCAGGTTTACCGAGCGCTGCGCGTATTCACCCGCGGTGACGTAGTTGGCTTCGTCGCCGCTCTCGCGGCCTCGCTGCATATAGAGGCCCGCCAGTTGGCCGAGGGCAATCGCGCTTTCGGAATCCGCGTCGAGCGCTTTCTTCCAGGCCGTGATCTGGATGTCGCGCTCAGCGAGATCGGAGAGCAGGGGAAGCGGAGCTTCGGCAGCCGCAGGAGCGGTGCTGCTCATTCCTGCGCGAGCAGCAAGCAGGCCGGCGGGCACAAGAACCAGGGCGATGGCGGCGAACTTGAGTCGCTTCATTATTATCGGAACACAGCGAGTTGCCTGACGATGCGCGAAGAGCCGCACCGCCAGGCCGCCCGTGCGTTTTAGCGCGGCGTTGGGAGGTACGGGAACGCGCTGGAGAACGTTCTCGTGCTTACGCCGACATTGTCGGACGTCAATCCTGCCAGAACCGGCTGCGCTGCATCGAGCGCATTTCCAAATACCGCTGACAATCCAGTGTCGACAACGTCGTCGGTCAGCTTGCGTCCGCCGTAACCAACGCCCGGGGCAAGTGCCCACGTGAGCCAGCCGGCGTTCGCGCCACTGCGGTTTGGATAGACGACGAGAAGGTCAGGCGACAGAACTGCCTGAAGCGTCGTGATTGTCTTCTCAGTGCGGTTGGGGAACTGTGAAACGAACGATCTGATGTGACCGGGGACGTCTGTTCCACCATTCGCCATCGTGGCGGGATCGTCCGTCGGGTTCTTGGTGTTGTGCAAGCCGTGATCGCGCTTCGGGAAGAACACTTCCGACACGAGCGGATTGCCGAGGCGCTCGATCTGGCTGTATGTGCGCGTGGCATCCGGACCGGTGGTGCCGTTGTTATCGTCGTTGCACGCTGCGGCGGTCATCAGGAGACCGAGTCCGAGCAGGGCGAGAACGCCTCTGCGCGCGTGCGCTATTGAAGTCTGTGAGGTCATTGTCGACTACCTGCTGATGGTTGCCCACACACCGAGCTTTGCATCGGCGGCGGTGGATGAGACTAGCTGTGACTTCGGAAGCTCGATGACGATGGCAAGCGCGTTGAACGGCGCGAGCAGATCGACACCAGGCGAGCGGAAAGCTGTTGCCGTCTGAGTCAGGGGCGTGGAGAGCGGGCCCGTGGATGGACGGCGATCGGGAACGATCTTGAAGAACTGCTCCAGATCGATGAAGAACGGGTCGCCGCGAAGGCCGGTGAAGACCTGAATGCCGCTGGCTGATCCGAAAGTCGTGCCGACTGTGCCGGTGGTAACTGTGCCGGTGGTGGCGACCATCGTGGTCGTGCCGACGACTGGCGGGGCGACAGGGCCTCTGATGGTGACCTGCTGCGACGATCCCGTGCCGCTGCCGAAGGTAACCTGGAAGACGAGGTCTTCCTTGTTGTCGCCGTTGTTATCGATCTTGATCTGATAGAGCAGATTCGGATCGAACGAAGCGTTCGTTCCGGCAATCGGCGATGAGGTGGTTACCGCGAGGACAATACGGTCGGCCGATGCGCCCGGGAATGCGTAGACATCATTGATGTCCATTCTCGGGTTCAGCTCGACTTCTGGTGTGTCCTGGTGATCGGAAGCGCGCAGAACTCCAACTCCTGCTCCTGTTACTACAACTGCTGCAGCAATAAGGAGTGGTAGCCGGCGTCCGCGAGCGGCGAGAGCGATCTTCATGTTTTCTCCGCGTTCGGAAAGGGTAGTCATTGAACAGGCTGCCGCGGCGATAGCGCCAGCGGTCATATCGTCGTGTTCTACGCTCCCCATCCCTTACCGGATCTCTAGCGGATGCTCAGGATTTTGTGGGTCTGGAGGCTCAGGCGCCATTTGGGGTGGGCCATGCAGTATTCGACAGCAAGCCGGGTGTTTAAAGCCGCTTCCGGGCCATCCATCGGCTGAAGAAAAAAGTTGTCGAATGGCAGGTCAGAGAACAGCTCAGGCAGGGCCTCAGCCTGCGGGTACACCAGCTTGATCTCATTGCCCGATCGCTGAATCAGCGGTGCGCCTGCTTTTGGACTTACACAGATCCAGTCAATGGATGCAGGCGCCTCTTTTGTCCCATTGGTCTCTATCGCGACCGTGAACCCCTTCGAATGAAGCGCTTCGACGAGCGGCTCGTCCACCTGAAGCAGCGGTTCGCCGCCGGTACACACTACGAGGCGTCCACCCGCAGCACCGGGATCTCCCCGCCAGGCCTGGGCGACCCTCACGGCAAGTGCTTCAGGACTTCCGAATTTCCCACCGTCAGGTCCCGTGCCGAGAAAGTCTGTATCGCAGAACTTGCATACCGCGCGCGCCCGGTCTTCCTCGCGCCCTGTCCACAGGTTGCAGCCGCTGAAGCGGCAGAACACGGCGGCGCTGCCTGCGTTTGCACCTTCACCCTGGAGCGTGTAGAAGATCTCCTTGACGGTGTACGTCACGGCGCGGTTCCGCCGCCCGAGCCGGCTGCATAACGCACTGGATCTGTTGCGCCCGCTTCTTCAAATCCGCGGAGACGCAGATGACACGCGTCACAGTGGCCGCATGCTTCTCCGCCTGGTGCCGGATCGTAGCAGCTTGTGGTCATCGAGTAGTCGACGCCCAGCTTGATGCCGAGCTCGACAATCTCCTTCTTGGAAAG
>JBKJNN010000084.1:0-4108 GCA_046593625.1 Gemmatimonadaceae bacterium
TTCGTCTCATCCGAAGCCACCAACGGCCGCGTGGATTGCGGAATGCAGGGAGTTCCGGATACGGTAAGCGCCGAACGCGCGCGCGGCATTCGAGTTTTTGACATCACCGATATTGCCAAGCCGCGCTATCTCGCCACAGTGCAAACATGCCGCGGATCGCACACGCACACTGTCGTGACAGATCCAAAGGATGCAGAAAACATCTACGTCTACGTATCAGGGAGAGCCAATGTCCGCTCGTCGAGCGAGCTGGCTGGCTGTTCTGATGCGTCTCCAGCGAAAGATCCAAACACCGCGCTCTTTCGCATCGAAGTGATACGCGTGCCCGTCGCGCACCCTGAACAGGCGCGCATCGTCAGCTCACCTCGCATCTTCGAGAACCTGCCCGGGCAGGCATCGCACGGAGAAAGCCCGACAGACAGCGTGAGAATTGCCGCTGAAGGTCCGACTCAGTGCCACGACATCACGGTTTACCCAGGAATCGGCCTCGCGGGCGGAGCGTGCGGCGGATATGGACTGCTGCTCGACATCCGTGACGTTGCACATCCGGTACGAATAGATGCAGCGGCCGACCAGAACTTCTCGTTCTGGCATTCCGCCACGTTCAACAACGATGGAACGAAGATCATGTTCACCGACGAATGGGGCGGCGGCACGCAGCCGCGTTGCCGCGTGACGGACAAGCCGGAATGGGGAGCGAATGCGATCTTTACGCTGACTGGCGGCACGATGAAGTTCGGGAGCTATTACAAGCTTCCAGTTGCACAGACAGCAACCGAAAACTGTGTGGCCCATAATGGCACACTCGTTCCTGTTCCAGGGCGCGACGTGATGGTTCAGGCATGGTATCAGGGCGGTGTGTCGGTGTTTGACTGGACCGATGCAACGCGCCCTGTTGAAATCGCATACTTCGACCGTGGCCCGCTCGACGCCGGGAAGCTCATGACCAGCGGGCAGTGGTCCACCTACTGGTACAACGGTCTGATCTATGGTTCTGAAATCACGCGCGGTCTGGACATCTTCCGCCTGACACCCAGTCCGTGGCTCACACAGAACGAGATAGACGCGGCCAACCTCGTGCACTTCGACTACCTGAACGCGCAAAGCCAGCCGAAACTGGTCTGGCCCGCCGCATTCGTCGTTGCAAGAGCGTATGTGGATCAGCTGACCCGCGGTAACGGGCTTTCGAGTGCGAGACTGTCTGCAATCAGCGCTGATCTGAGACGTGCCGAAGGGTTGAGAGGCGGAGCCCGCCAGAGTGTGTTGTCGCAGCTTGCATCGCAGCTCGATGCCGAGGCGGGAACAGCTGGCGACGCACGACGCGTGCGGCTGCTGGCGGGTGTGGTGCGTGAACTGTCGGGCGTGACCACGAGTTCACGCTAGGAATTCACCGTGCTTGACCGGCTCGCTGAGTCGGCTTTCCGGTATTTCGACAGCCAGTCACATTCAGTAACGGGGCTCGTCAGCGACAGCACGAGCCCCGGCTCCAGCGCCAGCATCGCCGCAACCGGCATGGCACTCGGCGCCTTCGTCGTCGCGTCGGAGCGGGGATTCATCACGAGAGCAGAAGCGCGACGTCGCGTTGACGGTGCGCTTCGGTTTCTTGGTGGCAGGGATGTGAATGGTTTCTTTTTTCACTTCCTCAATACCGCCACCGGCGAGCGCGCAGGGCGGTGCGAGGTTTCCACCATGGACTCGGCGCTCCTTTTTGCCGGGGCGCTAACGGCAGCGGAGTATTTCGACGGGGAAGATCCAGCCGAGCGCGAGTTACGGCGACTGGCTACTGACCTTTATCTCGCTGCGAACTGGCACTGGGCTGCACCTCGGGCGCCGGTGGTTTCGCATGGCTGGACACCGGAGCGCGGATTTCTCAGGTACGACTGGCGCGGGTATAACGAGGCGCTGCTGCTTTATATCCTCGCGCTCGGTTCACCGACCTATCCAGTTCCGGAGGCGGCGTATGACGCATGGGTGGGGTCATACAAATGGAAATCCCTTTACGGGTACGAGCATCTGTACGGGGGTCCGCTGTTCATGCATCAGATGCCGCATGCCTGGGTGGATTTTCGCGGTATCAGTGACAAGTACATGCGTGCGCGCGGAAGCGATTATTTCGAGAACAGCCGGCGGGCTACGCATGTGCAGCGCGCGTACGCGATGAGGAATCCCCGAAAGTTTGCAGGGTATGGGGAGAACTGCTGGGGTGTGAGCGCGAGCGCGGGTCCTGGTGATGCAGGTTTTCACGGGTATCGCGCGCGTGGCGTTCCGTATGGGCTGGATGACGGAACAATCGCACCGTGGGCAACTGCGGCTTCGCTTCCGTTTGCTCCCGAGATTGTACTGCCTGCGCTCGAACACATGGAGTTGAATTTTGCGGCGCATGGTGCGGCGCCGTGCTTCAACAGGACGTATGCAGCTTCGGGTTGTGCGGATGGATGGGTGTCACCGTTTACTTACGGAATAGATCAGGGACCAGTTGCTCTGATGGTTGAGAATTACCGGACAGGATTGATCTGGAGACTTCTCAGGAAATCTCCCTATGTGCGCCGAGGACTCGAGCGAGCCGGATTTACAGGAGGATGGCTCGAGTCAGATACTGACTGCTGATCTTCAGGGAGCTGGCGATTTCGGAGTGTTTCGCGGTCTCCCTTCCAGCCGGTCTTTTAGAATCATCAGTTCGAGTTTTGTCTGGACATTGAAGAGGGATCGGAGCACTTCCAGCGCTGCGCCCTGCTTTGAGTTCGCTGTCTGAACCATGTGGCTCGTCAGTGTCGTCGAATCACCTGCAACACTGAGCGAATCCCGCCTGACCCCTACGTCCATTTTGGTTTTGCCCCCGATCATTCTCCAGGCGAGGAGCCTGTCTGGAACCACCTCTTCGATGATCCAGGTGAGCTGTTCACCCGGCAGCCCCGGACCCGATCTCATTTTGATACGGAAAGAATCGCCGGCTGCAAAAACACCTTTGCTGTAGGGGATTACTTCACTGCCTTCAGCCATCCAGGTGGAGATGGAGTCGGCATTGGCTAGCGACGCAAAGACGCGTGAAGGCGGGGCGCCAATTGTGACAGACACCGAGCCGTCGGGATTGACGGCTTCCTTCATCGCCCTGAAGCCCCACCACGATGCGACCGCGATAGCGATGATCACGGCGACAAGGCACCCCCCGATCCATTTCACCATTTGGGATTCAATGTGATATTCCGGTTCAACTCAAAGTGGAAGAAAGGGTGCCAGCGACGCGATATGCGACAGAAAGCGACATACCGGAGATCGTCAGGGTAATCAATCTTGCCTTCCGGGTCGAGGATTTTTTTATCGACGGCGACCGAACGAATGCTGGCGAGATACGGGCACTCTTATCGGAACCCAACAGCCGAATCATTGTCGTTGACTGCGAAGATGGAAATTCTCTCGCTGCCGCCGTGGTCGTCGATGTGCACGGTGCACGCGGTCACTTTGCAATGTTCGCTGTGGATCCTGCGCAGCAGGGGCGCGGGCTCAGCCGGACGTTGTACGAGGCGGTGGAGGAACACTTCAGTGGCGCAGGCTGCTCGGTGATAGACATCGAGATAGTGAATCTTCGCAAGGAGCTGCCCGGATATTATGCGAGGCTGGGCTATGCCGGCGACGAGGTTGCTCCGTTCCCTGATGCAACGAAGCTGCGGCGGGAAGCGTTCATGGTGCGGATGACGAAGTCGCTGAACTCGCGCTCGTAGCTGCTCCGGATTCAGCGCGGCTCGCTATGCCGCGCAGCATACCTCCGAACACGAGATGGTGAACCGGATACAGCGCATACCAGTAGGCCCTGCCAAATAGTCCCACGGGGTCGAACAGAGCGGTCTGCGTAATCGACGACCCTGAGTCATTGGGTGCGACCTCGAACTGAAGCCATGCTCGCCCAGGCAGTCGCATCTGCGCAGCGAGACGCATCTTGCGGTCTGGCTCGAGTGCTTCGACTCGCCAGAAGTCGAGGGTGTCGCCCACGCGCAGGTGAGCGGGATGCGGGCGTCCCCTCCTCATTCCCGGACCGCCGAAGAGAAGATCAAGAAACCCTCTCACTTTCCAGAGCCAGTTCCATGCGTACCACCCAGTGGTGCCGCCAATC
>JBKJNN010000143.1:0-19421 GCA_046593625.1 Gemmatimonadaceae bacterium
CAGACCGCGTACTCGGCCACGCGAAAGTCCGCGTTCTCTGGAACACGCGAGTGACAGAGGTGGACGGAGACTCGGAGATCACCGGAGTTCAACTCGAGGACACCGTGACGGGTGCAAAGAGTTCGCTTGCAGTGGGCGGCCTTTTCATCGCAATCGGTCACGAGCCGAACACGAAATTTCTCAACGGGCAACTCGATCTCACCGCGCACGGCTACATCAAGGTGGCTCCCTGGCGGACGGCGACAACGATACCCGGTGTCTTCGCCGCGGGTGACGTCATCGACGACTACTATCGGCAGGCAATCACGTCGGCTGGTACTGGCTGCATGGCGGCGCTCGAGGCGGAGCGTTGGCTGGCGCACCATGGAATTGGTGAGTCGCCGATCCTCGAGACGGCTGAGGGGCCGGTTGCCGCCTCGCCCGATCAGGTGACGGATCTTCCCGCCACCTCGAAAGACGTCGTAGCGGAGGTTCAAGCGTGATCGTCACCTCGGTGACTGTAGGCGCATTCCAGACCAACTGCTACATCGTAGTGGATCCAGACAGCGCTGCACTTGCCATCGTAGATCCCGGAAGTGAACCAGAGAGACTCATTGCTGCTGTCGAGGAAACCGGACGCGAGCCCGAGGTCATCTGGATAACGCACGCTCACCTCGATCACATTGGCGCGATTGCCGCTATCAAGCGGCGCTGGGATGTTCCCGTGTGGCTTCACCCGCTGGACGAGCCCCTTTACCGGGTGGGCGGAAGGCAGGCACAGTTATACGGGCTCCCATACGAAGAGCCACCTCCTCCCGACATGGCTTTTTCGGAGGGAGATGTGGTGCGCCTCGGTGCACTCGAACTGACTGTGATGCACACGCCCGGTCACGCACCTGGTCATGTTGTGATTCACGGACACGGGCATGCCCTGGTGGGCGACTGTCTATTCGCCGGGTCGGTTGGACGCACCGATCTCCCGTTCTCGAATCCGCCGGACCTTCAGGCGTCGATCGAGCGGATAGCCCTGCTGCCGGCAGAGACGATCGTCCACTCGGGTCACGGTGACGTCACGACAATCGGCGAAGAACGCGCTTCCAATCCATTCCTGAACGGCACGGCACGCATCGTCCGCGCCTGAACATTTCAAGAGAACGCAATGTCAACCGATACACGCACCGAAAAAGATCCCATGGGCGAGCTGCAGGTTCCGTCGCAAGCCATGTACGGAGTGCAGACACTGAGGGCTGTCCAGAACTTTCCAATCAGCGGACTTCGCCCGCTCGCTTCATTCGTAGACGCAGTAGTGCGGATCAAGCGCGCGGCAGCGATTACGCACAAGGAGACAGGGCGCCTCGAGCCGAAGCTTGCCGATGCGATTGTCACGGCGGCAGATGAGGTTCTTTCAGGAAAGCACAGGGATGACTTTGTCGTCGATCCGTACCAGGCAGGTGCTGGGACGTCGCACAACATGAACATCAACGAGGTGCTCGCGAATCGCGCCAACGAGATTCTTGGATCGAAACGCGGCGTGTACACGCCGGTGCACCCCAACGATCACGTCAACATGGCGCAGTCCACGAATGACGTCATACCGACGTCCATTCGGCTTGGAGCGCTGACAGAACTTCCTAAACTGGAATCAGCGTTCAATGACCTGATTGACGCGTTCGAAGCAAAAGGTCGCGAATTTGACGACGTGATGAAGTCGGGTCGCACCCACCTTCAGGACGCGATGCCGATCCGACTCGGCCAGGAGTTCGCCGCGTATGCAGGATCGCCTCGCCGCTCGCTTCAGCGGGTCAGCGAGGCGGCGAATTATCTTCGCGACCTGGGCATTGGCGGCAGCGCGGTGGGAACGGGAGTCAATGTAGAACCTGAGTATCCGGCGCTGATGATTCGCGAACTGGCGAAGTCGGCTGGGGTCGAAGTGAGGGAAGGGAAGGATCGCATTCAACTCATGCAGAGCATGGGTGATGCTGCCGCGTTCAGTGCGCAGCTCAGAGTTCTCGCGCTCGACCTGAGCAAGATTGCGAGCGACTTGCGGCTGCTTGCGAGCGGTCCGCGGACGGGTCTCGACGAGATTCGCCTCCCTGCGGTTCAGCCGGGATCGTCGATCATGCCTGGGAAGATCAATCCTTCGATTCCCGAGATGGTCAACCAGGTATGCTTCCAGGTAGTTGGCAACGATGCCTGCGTGTCTGTGTCAGCGGAGCACGGCCAGCTCGAGCTGAACGTGATGATGCCCGTGATTGCGCACAATCTTCTGTTCTCGATGAAGATCCTCACGAGCACTGCGGCGACACTCTCGGAACGATGCGTGAAGGGAATCGAAGCAAACGAGGAGCAGTGCGCATTCTGGGTGGAGCGGTCCGCCGCTCTCGCGACCGCGCTGGCTCCGCAGATCGGTTACGCAAGAGCGGCAGATCTCAGCAAGCAGTCGGTGAAGGAGAACGTCCTGATTCGCGATCTGGTCAAGCGGGAGAAAGTGCTTCCCGAATCCGAAATCGAGGATGTGCTCGATCTCCGCAAGATGACTGAAATCGGCGTGCCGGGCGGAAAACACGGTGGTGGATCCGTCGGATGAGAATCCGCGAAGGGAACTAATTCGCTATCGGGGTTTGAACACGAAGGAGAAAACGCCTATGTTGAAGACATGCGCATAACGACCTGGGCCGAGTACGGCGTGATTTGCGCGCTTCATCTGGCGAAGCGTGCCGATGAGGGGCCGGTGAATGGGCGCGAAATTGCCGCCGGCGAAAAACTGCCTGCTGACTATGTCGAGCAGATTCTGTTGCGTCTCCGTCGTGCGGGCGTGATTACGAGCACTCGCGGGGCGCGAGGTGGCTACACGCTGGCGAGGCCTGCTGCGCAGATATCCATTCGGGCAGTGATTCATGCGTCGGAACTCGAGACCTTCGACCTCCATTGCGTGAGTCATCCCGTCGAGACCGACCGATGCGCGGCATCGCATAACTGCAGCATTCGTCCCGTGTGGGTGCTGTTGCAGAACAAGATCGACGACGTGCTCGAGAGCGTATGTCTGGCGGACCTGCTGCAGGATGAGTCTGCTGTGCGAAAGGCCGTCGGGCTTCCAAGCGAGCCCAGGGTGCGCGAGCTTCCCGTGCTGCAGGGCGCGGGATAATCCGGCCGGTGTTACCGCAACGAAAAAAGCAGCGGGTGGCTTCTGCCACCCGCTGCTTTTCGTTATGGGACACGGCTTTCTTCGTCTTACCTGAGAGTGCCGAAGGGGGGACTCGAACCCCCACGGGCTTGCACCCACTGGCTCCTGAAGCCAGCGCGTCTACCAATTCCACCACTTCGGCGTTGCTCGTCCAAACTAGACGGGGCCCAAAGTGAAGTCAACGCGACAAGGCTTTCAGGGAGTCTGCCCCGCTTCTAGTTTGATTCAAGGTCACCATGGCAGATACAGCTGAAAAAACAGAGCGGGAATCGATCGCGCGGAACAAGCGCGCCAGACACGACTATCACATCCTCGATACGTGGGAGGCGGGAATCGTTCTGACGGGAAGTGAAGTGAAATCGCTGCGCGAGGGGAAGGCGAACATCTCGGACGCCTATGGAGTCGTCAACGAAGGCGAGGTTCATCTCCTGAACCTGCACATCTCGCCTTACGAGAAGGCCAGCCATTTCAACCACGAGCCGACTCGTACGCGAAAACTCCTGCTGCACAAGCGGGAGATCCTGAAAATGATCGGCGCCGTTGAAAGGCAGGGACTGACCCTCGTTCCGCTGGAGCTCTATTTCAAGCGAGGCAAGGCAAAAGTTGCACTCGGGCTCGGGCGCGGGAAGAAGCTCTACGACAAGCGCGCCGATGAGAAACGCAAGGACGACGAGCGTGACATGCAGCGCGCTGTGAGGACGCGATGATCGCAGGTGTACTTCTCTTTCTTCAGATTTCGGCCGCAGCACCGCAGAATTTCGTCGTACGCCAGGCAGACGGAGTGCGAACGGTTCCGTCAACCGTAACGGCCAGCGGCTCCTACCTTCGTGCAGACCTTCTTGCCACCGCGCTCGGCGGATCCGGCGCGGATATCCCGGGCGGCCGATATCGAATCACTCTTGGCCAGGCTCGGTTTGAGGTCGAAGAAGGGATTCCGTTCGTCAGGATTGGCGAGGAGGCGGTTCCGCTTGTGCTGCCGATACTGCGATCAGGAAAGAATTTCCTGGTGCCCCTTCAGGTGGCGAGCGCAATAATTCCCAGGTTTGCTACCGGATTCATCTATGACGTTGCAGCGGCGGAGATGCGGATTTTTTCGACCGTTGCCAGGCGTGGCGTAGACACTCCCTCACCGGTGAGCGATTCGAGACCGGTACCTGCGGGCGCGCGCAGCGTCGAGTCTCCCCCGGCTGCTCCGAGGCGTGGCCAGCGGCGGCTCGTAGTGGTTGATGCAGGGCATGGCGGAGTGGACAACGGCATGTCGGGTCCCATTGGGAGCGGCCCGAGGATAGTTGAAAAGCACGTCACTCTGTCGGTTGCAAGGCTGCTTGCCAGTGAGCTTCGAAGTGCGGGGTTTGACGTGCTCATGACGCGTTCCGCAGATACGCTTATCGCGCTCTCGGATCGCGGTCGAATCGCCAACCGCAACAAGGGTGATCTGTTTGTATCGGTTCATGTAAACGCGACCGGATCGCGGGGAGCCGCCGGAGCTCGCGAGCGGGGCTATGAGACGTACTTTCTCGCCGAGGCGAAGACAGAGGAAGCGAGCCGGGTCGAGCGAATGGAAAACGAAGCTGTGAAATTCGAAACCGGTGCCAATGCTCCGAAGGGCGATCCGCTCAGCTTCATCATCAATGACATGGCCCAGAACGAACACCTCCGCGAATCCAATGACCTTGCGGAAACGATTCAGAACGGCATGCGAAGATTCCACCCGGGCCGGGATCGTGGTGTACAGCAGGCGAACTTTGCGGTGTTGCGTGGATCGTACATGCCGGCAGTGCTGGTGGAGATCGGTTTTGGTACCAACCCGGCTGAAGCGGAATATCTGCTCGACGCGGGGAACCAGCGCAGGATTGCATCGAGCCTCGCTCAGTCGGTATCCGAATACATGTCTCACTACGACGCGCGAATCGGGACGGGCGGTCGTTGAAGGAGTCAGCCGCAGGCCTCAGCGTCGAAGCGGCAGGACTGACCTTTCAGAATCCGGTGTTACTGGCGGCGGGGACGGCAGCCTTCGGGCGTGAACTCGCTGGCGTGATGGATCTCGATGCACTGGGCGGGTTGATTACCAAGGCGGTGAGTCCGGAGCCCAGGCCGGGTGCGCCCTCGCCTCGTGTGGCGGAGTTCGAGGGCGGGATGATCAATGCCGTGGGACTGGCGAATCCCGGCCTCGAGGCTGTGCGGCGCGAGGACCTTCCGTGGCTGGCGGAGAATGTTCACGGGGCGCGGGTGATCGTGAATGTGGTAGGGCGGTCAATCGAGGATTTTGCCGGCGTTGTCGCGACGTTGGCAGACGAGTCCCGCGTGGATGCCTTCGAGTTGAATGTGAGCTGTCCGAACGTCAAAGCGGGCGGACTCGAGTTTGGCGCGGATAACGCGGCCCTCACATCGCTCGTGAGTCGGGCCCGGCTTGCGACGAAGAAACCGATTTTCGTCAAGCTGTCGCCGTCTCTTTCCGCGATTGCAGACACTGCGCGCGTTGCGGTAGATGCCGGCGCTGACGGTCTCACTCTCGTGAATACCATTCCGGGAATGGTTGTAGATGTAGAGGCGAGGCGGCCGGCGCTGGGTTTCGGCAGCGGTGGAGTGAGTGGTCAGGGATTGCTGCCGGTGGGTGTTCTCGCGGTGTGGAAGGTGGCGAGGGCGGTTAAGGTACCCTTGATCGGTGTCGGCGGAATCGCCCGCGGTACAGATGCGATACAATATCTGATGGCTGGAGCATCTCTCGTTGCGATGGGCACCGCGGCGCTGCGCGATCCACGAGCGCCTGCGCGTGTTGTTCGGGAAATAGCTGAGTGGTGCAGCTCTCACCGTGTGAGCGCTATCTCGGGACTGACAGGCACACTGGAGTGGCAGTCGTGACAGCAATCCCGATAGTTGCGCTGGATTTCCCGGACGCCGAGCGTGCGATGACGCTCGTTCAGACGCTGGATCACCGGTGCAAGTTCTACAAGGTTGGAAGCGAGTTGTTCACTGCGTCGGGTGCCGACATAGTGCAGTGGCTGCGCGACAGCGGCTGTGATGTTTTCCTCGATCTCAAGGTGCATGACATCCCGAATACGGTGGCCGGGGCGATGCGCAGTATTGCGAGAATGGGAGTGCGGCTGGCGACGGTGCATGCATCTGGCGGCTCGAGGATGATGACGGCTGCGGTAGAGGCCGCTGGAGATTCGTGTGATGTTCTGGCTGTGACGGTGCTGACTTCACTCGATGATGCGCAGCTGGGCGAGGCGTGGGGCAGGGACAGGGTGGATGTGGAGGACGAGGTGCTGCGTCTGGCGGAGCTTGCGAGGTCGAGCGGGGTTCATGGGATTGTGTGCAGCGGGCAAGAGGCGCGGGCTGTCCATTCCAGGCATGGAGACGGGCTCAAACTGCTGGTGCCGGGGATCAGGATGGAGGGTGATGCGCGGGGTGATCAGGTTCGGGTGGTGACTCCTGAGGCGGCTGTGGCGGCGGGGGCGAGCTATCTGGTTCTGGGGAGGGCGATCACTGGTACGGGTGATCCGAAGGCGGCGATGGATGCGGTGAACCTTCGGCTTCGGTGAGATGGATTCGGGCGCTCCCCACAACCACAGAAAGCACAGATGGGAACACAGATGACACGGAGCACTGATTAAGGGGGGAACCACCTGCGATTCGCAGGCGTCGTTCCCCTTTTTTCGTTTTTTCATCTGTGTTATCTGTGGACATGTGTGACATCTGTGATTGGCAGGTGGGATACCAGCCCTTGGACCACCATTAATTCACCCGGAAGGTCGGTTGACAGGAATCTCTCGCCTCGGTAATTTCAAAGGCTAACTCTGAATTCTTCCCCTCGGGCAACCAAGGGGGTTTTGCGCGTCCATAGGAGCGATTGTGAAAGTACGCAGCAGCGTCAAGCCGATTTGTGAGCACTGCAAGGTGATCAAGCGCCAGGGCGTGGTTCGCATCATCTGTTCGAGAAACCCCAAGCACAAGCAGCGGCAGGGCTGATATAAATGGCACGAATCGCCGGCGTGGATCTTCCACGCGAGAAGAAACTTGAAATCGGACTTACCTACATCTTCGGGATTGGCCGGGCGACTGCCCAGCGAATCCTCCGGGAGTCGGGAGTCAATGCCGAGCAGCGCGTACGCGATCTCAATGACGCGGACACGAATCGACTCAGGCAGGCAATCGAGAAGGATTTCCGCGTCGAGGGGGCACTGCGCACCGAGATCGCGATGAACATCAAGCGCCTCATGGACATCGGGTCATACCGGGGCAATCGCCACCGTCGTGGCCTTCCGGTTCGTGGCCAGCGCACCCATACGAACGCCCGCACCAAGAAGGGGCCGCGCCGCGCGATCGCGGGCAAGAAGAAGGTTACGAAGTAAATCATGGCTACGGGAAAGAAGACAAAGCGCATTATCGAGGCAGAAGGTGTGGCTCACGTCAGCGCCACCTTCAACAACACCACGATCACCATCACCGACGCTCACGGGAACACGATCTCCTGGGGTTCGTCGGGCAAGGCCGGCTTCAAGGGCTCGAAGAAGTCCACGCCTTTCGCCGCGACGGTTGCAGGCGAGCAGGCTGGACGCGAGGCAGTCACGCTTGGCGTTCGCCGCGTGCACGTTCGCGTTCAGGGACCGGGTTCAGGCCGCGAGTCAGCCATTCAGGCGCTCGTCTCCGCTGGTCTTCAGGTGAAGTCAATCAAGGATGTAACGCCGATTCCGCACAACGGCTGCCGTCCCCCCAAGCGCCGGAGGGTCTGACCCATGCGCTATACAGGACCAAGCTGCCGCCAGTGCCGCCGCGAAGGAACCAAGCTGTTTCTGAAGGGAACCAAGTGCTTCACCGAGAAGTGCCCAGTCGAGCGTCGTCCGACGCCGCCGGGACAGCACGGTGCCAGCACGGCCCGCCGTCGCAAGATGTCGGAGTACTCCAAGCAGCTTCGTGAGAAGCAGAAGATCAAGCGCATCTACGGCGTGAGCGAGAGCCAGTTCCGCAACACGTTCGAGCGCGTAGCAACGCTGCCCGGTATCACGGGCCACAATCTTCTTGCTGCACTCGAGAGCCGTCTCGACAACGTCGTTTACCGCATGGGTTTCGCCGCCAGCCGCAAGGCAGCGCGCCAGCTCATCCGTCACCGTCACGTCGAGATCAATCAGAAGCCCGTTGATATTCCAAGCTTCCTGGTTTCTCCAGGCGAGGAAGTCCGCGTGCGCATGAAGTCGCGCGAGCAGGCGTCGATCATGGTTGCAATGGACCAGTCGAGCCGCGGTGCACCACTCTCGTGGATTGCCGTAGACAAGGACACGTTCAGCGGCCGGATGCTGGAAAGACCGACCCGCCCGAACATTCCTATCGCCGCGCAGGAACAGCTGGTCGTGGAGCTCTACTCAAAGTAAGGCGAGGCGCAGAGGGCTGCGCCAGGAAGGCGCAGGCTACGCAGAGGCGCAGAGGCGCAGAGCGCAGAGCGCAGAGCTGGTGCTACCAGCGGCCAAAGCTCGCAGTTTGTTTTGTTTTGTAAACCCGGATCCCTGACATCCGTTACGGGCTCACCGCGCGTCAGGGGCGGGGTGGGACGTGAGGAATCAACTACCAATGGCAAACGCAATAGACTTAAAGGGACTTGTCCGTCCGCAGCTTGTTGAAGCAACAAAGCGCGAAGACAATCCAAACGCAGCAGAATTCCGCCTCCAGCCGCTCGAGCGTGGATTCGGTCATACACTTGGAAACGCCATGCGCCGCATGCTGTTGTCCTCCCTCCGCGGTTCCGCGGTGTGGGGCATCAGGATCGACGGCGTGCTGCACGAGCACCAGACGATTCCAGGAGTCGTCGAGGACGTGCATCAGATCATCGGCAACCTCAAGAATCTCACGCTGCTTCTCGATGACGACAGGGAAGACGCGATTCTCCGCATTCGGAAGAGCGAGTCGGGTGCCGTCACTTCAGCCGACATCGAAGCCGACGCTGGCACCACGATCCTCGATCGCAATCACCACCTCTTCACGCTTCAGGACGACCGCGAGCTCAATGTCGAACTGTATGTGAACAAGGGCAGAGGATACGTCGAAGCAGACCAGCATGTCATCGACAAGAGCCTGCCGGTGGACGTGGTTCGCATCGATTCCATCTATAACCCCGTGCGCCGCGCGAATTTTGCCGTCGCCGAGACGCGCGTTGGACAGCGCACAGATTACGATCGGCTGACGCTGACGGTCGAGACAAACGGAACCATCTCGCCGGAAGAAGCGGTGAGCTATGCTGCCGCTCTCGCACAGACGCACTTCCAGTACTTTGCCGGATTCGGGTCGCACTCGTCTGCTCCGCTGCTTCCGGGAGCCGAGGTTCCCGGCGGCGACGCTCAGCGTCTCGCTACGGACCTCAAGACGCCGATCGATGATTTCGAGCTCTCCGTGAGATCGGTTAACTCGCTCAAGAATTCCGGCATCAGAACGCTCGGCGATCTGGTCAAGATGACAGAGTCGCAGGTCCTGCAGGTCAAGAACTTCGGCAAGAAGTCGCTCAACGAGATCGTCGATCTCCTCGAGAAGCACTCGCTGAACTTCGGAATGAAGTTTGAGGAAACTCCGGACGGTGTCCGTATCACCGACCCTGGAACTCCTCCCAACCGTAACGTCGCGACGGCTGCTGCCGACGACGACGAGGAGTAGAAGAAATGCGTCACCGCAAGGTCGGCCGTTCGCTCAAACGCACGAGCGAGCAGAAGCTGGCACTCATGAGAGGTCTCGCCATGGCGCTTATCGAGCGTGGCGCCATCGAGACGACCGAAGCCCGCTGCAAGGAGCTTCGCCCGTTTGTCGAAAAGCTCATCACCAAGGCGCGCTCGGGCACGCTGCATGACAGGCGTCTAGCCGGCCGCCACGTGCAGGTTCGCGCGCTGAACGACAAGCTATTCACTGAAATCGGTCCGAAGTTCGCTTCGCGGGCCGGCGGCTATACCCGCATTCTCAAGACCGGACATCGCAAGGGTGACGGCGCGGAAATGGCTCGCATCGAGCTGGTAAACTAAAATGGCAATCAACAGAAGCCGCTGTTACGTCTGTGACAAGGGCGTTGCCTTCGGCAACAACGTGTCGCACGCGAACAACAAGACGCGCCGCACCTGGAAGCCGAATCTCCAGGTCGCACGCATCGTCATTGACGGCAAGATCACCAAAATCAAGGTCTGCACCCGCTGCCTCCACGCCGGCAAGATTCAGCGCGCTCCGCGCGGCGTCTCAGTCGCGTAACTTGCTGGCACCGCTGGACGAAGGAGGGGAGCGCGTTCGTGCTCCCCTCCTTTTTCGTAACACGAGGCGCAGAGGAGGCAGAGGCGCAGAGAACTGCCCGCAGAGCGCAGAGGCGCAGAGGCGCAGAGGAATGGAAGTAATGCCGAAACAAGGACAGCCGACTCAATCTCAACTGCCGATTGCCGTATTTTTGTGCTGGAGTGCAGCGCTGGCTATTTAACTTTGGTTAAGCTCTGAACCTCTGCGTATCTCTGCGCCTCTTTCTTTACCTCTGCGCCTCTCTTTTTTAATGCCTCGACGCAACGACCTCCATCGAATACTCCTCATCGGCTCCGGACCCATCGTAATCGGGCAGGGCGCTGAGTTCGACTATTCCGGGACGCAGGCGGCAAAGGCCCTGCGGGAAGAGGGATACGAAGTCATCCTCGTTAACTCTAATCCCGCCACGATAATGACCGATCCGCAGTTCGCGGATCGCACCTACATCGAGCCCGTGACGCCAGAGTACGTCGAGCTCGTAATCGAAAAGGAGCGCCCTGACGCCCTACTCCCGACAATGGGCGGGCAGACCGCGCTCAACGTCGCGATGAAGCTCTATGAAAATGGGGTTCTCGAGAAGTATGGCGTCCAGCTCATCGGCGCGGACTCGCGCGCGATAGCAATGGCAGAGGACCGTGGCCAGTTCGCCGAGGCGATGAAGCGGATCGGGCTGAGGGTGCCGCCGGGGGGGATTGCGACGACCTTCGACGAAGCGCTTGCTCTCGTCGACCTCGTCAGGTTCCCCGCAATCGTGCGCCCCGCCTTCACACTCGGCGGAACCGGCGGCGGCATTGCCTACAACCGCGACGAATACGAGGCGATCGTCCGGCGCGGACTCGAACTTTCGCCGGTAGGCCAGGTGCTGATCGAGCGCAGCGTGATCGGCTGGAAAGAGTACGAACTGGAGCTGATGCGGGACGGAGCTGACAACGTAGTCATCGTGTGCTCCATCGAGAACATCGACGCCATGGGTGTCCACACGGGCGATTCAATCACCGTTGCCCCTGTCATGACTCTCACCGACCGCGAATATCAGGAGATGCGCGACGCCGCGGTGAAGGTGATCCGCGAGATTGGCGTCGAGGCGGGCGGGTGCAACATTCAGTTCGCTGTCAACCCGGCCGATGGCGAGATGCTGGTGATCGAAATGAATCCCCGCGTGTCGCGCTCATCAGCGCTTGCCTCCAAGGCAACCGGATTCCCGATCGCCCGCATAGGAACCAAGCTGGCTGTTGGCTATCGTCTCGATGAAATCCCCAACGACATAACGAAGACCACTCCGGCATCCTTCGAGCCGGTGCTCGATTACGTCGTGGTGAAGTGCCCGCGATTCGCCTTCGAGAAATTCACCGCCGCAGACCCGCAGCTCACCACGCAGATGAAATCTGTGGGAGAGTCGATGGCCATCGGGCGCACCTTCAAGGAGGCATTCCAGAAAGGGTTGCGGGCGCTCGAAACAGGCCGTTCAGGATGGGAGACCGGCGAGTTACTCGGTGACGACAGGCTTTCCGACGATTCACTGGATACGCTGAGAGGCGCGCTCAGGCAGCCGACGCCCGAGCGGATCTTCCAGATCAAGCGCGCGTTCGAGGCAGGACTCACAACCGCGGAAATTGCTGAACTCTCGCACCTCGATCCGTGGTTTTTGTCGCAAATGCAGGAGCTGGTGGAAGCGGAAACAGAATTCCGCGCCATCACGCAGATCAGCGCCGACGATGTGTTGCGGATGAAGCGATTCGGCTTTTCCGACAGGCAGCTGGGTCGCATCCGGGGCAAGGCCGAAGATGAGATACGCGCTCTCAGGTGGCGCCTCGGCGTGCGTCCATCCTACAAGATGGTGGACACGTGTGCCGGCGAGTTCCCATCGTCTACACCATATCTCTACAGCTGCTACGACGAGGAAGACGAAGCTCCACGTACAGACAAGAAGTCAGTCGTGATTCTCGGCAGCGGGCCCAACCGGATTGGCCAGGGAGTCGAGTTCGACTACTGCTGCGTGCATGCCGCACTGGCGTTGCGCGAGCAGGGCTACGAAACGATCATGATCAACTCGAACCCGGAGACTGTCTCTACCGATTTCGACATCTCGGACAAGCTGTATTTCGAGCCGCTCACGCTCGAACACGTGCTCGAGATAGTCGACCGCGAGAAGCCGATCGGAGTGATAGTGCAGCTCGGTGGACAAACTCCCCTCAAGCTGACCCGCGGACTCGAGGCGGCTGGCGTGACGATCCTCGGCACTTCTCCCGACTCGATCGACATTGCCGAAGACCGCCGGAGATTTGACGAGATAGCGAGGCGGCTTGGCGTGCTCCAGCCGCCTAACGGAACGGCGACGAGCGTTCCCGAAGCCGTAGAGATCGCCGACAGAATAGGGTATCCCGTCCTCGTCAGGCCGTCATACGTACTTGGCGGGCGCGCAATGGAGATCGTCTATGATGCGCCCTCGCTCGAAGGTTATTTCGAGCGCGCGGTGCGCGTGTCAGAAGACAGGCCAGTGCTCATCGACCGCTTTCTGGAAGACGCCTACGAGGCTGACGTAGATGCAATCTCCGACGGCGAAATGGTGGTGATCGGCGGCATCATGCAGCACATCGAGGATGCGGGAATCCACTCGGGCGATTCGGCCTGCGTGCTGCCCCCCTACCTGATCGATGAGAAAGACCAGGAGACGATGCGTGAGCATACGATCGCTTTTGCAAAGGCGCTCGGAGTCGTGGGATTGATCAACGTTCAGTACGCCGTGAAGGACGGAAACGTGTACGTACTGGAAGTAAATCCCCGCGGAAGCCGCACGGTGCCTTTCGTGTCCAAGGCAATCGGCGTTTCGCTCGCGGCACTGGCTGCGCGAACGATGCTCGGCGAAAAGCTCCCAGACCTCGAATTCACCGAAGAGATAATCCCGAGTTACATCTCGGTGAAGGAAGCTGTATTTCCGTTTTCAAAGTTTCGTGAGTTCGATCCGATTCTGGGGCCGGAGATGAGGTCCACGGGAGAGGTGATGGGTGTGGCTGCGACGTTCGGGATGGCATTCGCGAAAGCACAGGTCGCCGCCGATAACCGGCTGCCTTCAGAGGGCGCGATACTTCTCACCGTGAACGACTTCGACAAGGAGGCAATCACACCTATTGCCCGCAGATTTCACGAAATGGGGTTCAAGCTTCTCGGCACGAAGGGAACTGCGAATTACCTCAGCGAACATGGGATTCCAGTATCGCACGTTTTGAAGGTGCACGAGGGGCGACCGCACGGAATCGATCTCATTCTCAACGGGCAGGTCCAGATGCTGATCAACACTCCGTTCGGGAAGCACGCGCAACAGGATGACTATACGCTGAGGCAGGCGGCGATTGCCCATGGCGTCGCGTATACGACGACACTGAGCGCCGCTGCCGCTGCATGTGACGCCATGTTTTCGATGCGATCACGCAGGCCGTCGGTGTGCTCGATTCAAGAGTGGCACGCCCAGCTTGGCGAGGGAGCGGTCACGGAAGCTTCGACAGGATCCGGCTCATGAGTGAGACTTTCATTCACGAGTCCGCATACGTGGACGAAGGCGCTCGAATCGGAGCGGGCACCAAGATCTGGCACTTCTCGCACGTGAATGCCGGCGCCGTCATTGGGGAGGGTTGCTCACTCGGCCAGAACGTGGTCGTCATGAACGACGTGGTTATCGGCAACAACGTGAAGATACAGAACAACGTTTCTGTGTACGACGCGGTGGTGCTCGAGGACGATGTGTTCTGCGGTCCGTCGATGGTATTCACCAACGTCGTGAATCCGCGCAGCCACATTCCGCGCAAGGATGAATACCGCAAGACACTGGTTCGCCGCGGTGCGAGCATTGGCGCCAACGCTACTATCGTCTGCGGCGCAACGCTCGGCGAGTACTGTTTCATCGGTGCCGGAAGCGTGGTCACCTCGGATGTCGTTCCGTACGCGCTGATTGTCGGTCTTCCTGGAAGGCGTGTTGGGTGGATGTGCTCCTGTGGGGCGCGACTGCGTCGCGCCGAGGCGCAGAGAGGCAGAGGCGCAGAGGGCGCAGAGGACGCAGAGGGCGCAGAGGACGCAGAGGGCGCAGAGGACGCAGAGAGCACAATGGATCTCACGTGTGCGGCGTGCGGGCTTGTCTATCGCGAAAGCGCTGGGTCTCTCGAGAAAGTGAGTCAGGGTTGAGCGCTTCGGAGAGACAGAACTTCAGGATCGCGCTCACTGGGTGCGGTCGCATCAGCCACAGCCATGTGGATGCCATTTCCAAGGTTGACGGGCTCGATCTCGTTGCCGTTTGCGACGGCGATCCGGAACGCGCCAAGGCTGTGGCCGAGCCGCTGGGGATTCCGTGGTTCAAGTCTGACGAGGAGATGATTCGCGGCGTCGAGTGTGATGTCATTGCGATCTGCACGCCATCGGGTATGCACCCGGGTCAGGGGATCATCGCGGCAAAGGCCGGCAAGCATGTGGTTACCGAGAAGCCGATGGCTATTTCTCTCAAGGGAGCAGATGACCTCGTGCGCGCGTGTGATGCAGCGTACGTCCACCTCTTCGTAGTCAAGCAGAATCGGCTCAACGAACCGGTCAAGATGCTCAAGACGGCCGTCGAGACTGGCCGCTTTGGAAGGATCTACCTCGCGAGCTGCACTGTTTTCTGGGCCAGGCCACAGTCGTACTACGATCAGGCGCCATGGCGCGGGACGTGGGAATTCGACGGCGGTGCGTTCATGAATCAGGCATCGCACTACGTGGACCTGATGCAATGGCTGATGGGGCCTGTCGAGAGCGTCATGGCAAAAACGGCAACACTCGCGCGGAAAATCGAGACTGAAGACACCGGCGTTGCGGTTCTCAGGTTCAGGTCCGGCGCACTCGGTGTCATGGAAGTCACGATGCTCACGTATCCCCGCAACATGGAGGGATCCATCACTCTCCTGGGCGAGAAGGGGAGTGCTAAGATAGGTGGCACGGCTGTGAACAAGGTCGAGCACTGGGAGTTTGCCGATCCGCTTCCCGATGACGAGCGAATACGGTCGATTGAAAGCAATCCCCCCAGCGTCTATGGCTACGGCCACGAGGGTTACTACCGGAACGTGCTGGCCGTTCTCCGCGGCGAGGCCGAGCCCGAAACGGATGGCCGCGGCGGCAGGAAGTCGCTGGAGGTCATCCTTGGCATCTATGAATCAGCCAGGACGGGCAGAAACGTACCGCTACCGCTCAAGGTGTAATCCGTCATCTTTAATGGCTGTGTCCCCTACTGACAAATGGCAGTTCCTCTACTAGACCTTCGCGCCCAGCACGCGACCATACGCGATGATGTCGTCAGCGCAGTAATGCGCGTTGTCGACGATCAGGCGTTTATCCTCGGCTCGCCTGTAGAGGAGCTCGAGAGGGCCGTCGCGGAGCTGTCCAACACCCGTTTCGCCATCGGATGCGCGAATGGAACTGACGCGCTGCTGCTCTCGTTGAGGGCCCTCGACGTCGGGCCCGGCGATGAGGTGGTGACCACCCCCTTCACGTTCTTCGCGACGGCCGGCGCGATCCATAACGTGGGCGCCCGTCCGGTATTCGCCGACATAGATCCGGAAACATTCAATCTTTCTGCGCAGGCGGCGTCATCGGCAGTTACAGCCAGCACCAAAGCATTGATCCCGGTTGATCTTTTCGGGCAGATGGCGCCACTGGATGCCATTGCGGCGGCCACTCCGGGCCTGCCCTTGATCGAAGACGCCGCTCAGGCGATTGGAGCTACGCGGCTGATGGAAGGCCGCAATGCCCGCGCGGGCGAGTCTGCGACCATAGGCACGTTCAGTTTTTTCCCCTCCAAGAACCTGGGCGGATACGGCGACGGCGGTATGATCGTCACTCAGGATGAAAGTCTCGCAGCCCGGCTGAGAAGGCTTCGCGTTCACGGCGGGATGAAAACGTACTATCATGAGGAAGTCGGCTTCAACAGCCGGCTCGACGCGCTTCAGGCAGCAGTCCTTCTCGCCAAGCTCCCGCGCCTCGAGGGCTGGAGCGAGGCCAGGCGCAGGAACGCAGCGTATTATGGCGCTGCATTCGCAGGGATGTCGGACGTAGGGACGCCGTTCATCGACCCCGCGAATGTTTCGATCTACAATCAGTACACTCTCAGGGCTGCCCGGAGAGATGATCTTCAGGAATACCTCAAGAAGAAGGGGATCGGCAGTTCAGTCTATTACCCGCTGCCGCTTCACCTGCAGCCGTGCTTCTCGTACCTCGGATATTCCGAGGGCGCTTTTCCGGAAAGCGAGCGCGCGGCAAAGGAAGTCATATCGCTACCTGTATATCCTGAGCTGACGAACGAGCAGCTCGACGAAGTCATTGAAGCAGTGAGAGAATTTTATGGCGAAAAGTGAAGTGGACATGAAAGAGCAGCTCCTGTCGAAGCTGAACGACCGAACTGCAATCATCGGCGTCGTGGGCCTTGGTTACGTGGGACTACCGCTTGCCCTCGAGTTTGCGAAGGCTGGCTTCCACGTGATCGGCTACGACGTCAGCACTCGAGTCGTGAGCGCGTTGATGGCTGGCCGCTCGCACATCCAGGACGTGCCCGACGAAGAACTGGAAGCGGTTGTGAAGTCGGGACATTTCGAAGCCACAGCCGATGAGTCCCGCCTGGGCGAAATGGATGCGATTTCCATCGCTGTTCCAACGCCACTGGCAAAGACCCGCGATCCGGACATGACGTATGTCATTGCCGCAGCCGATGCCATCGCGCGTCACGCCCACGCCGGCCTGCTCATCGTGCTCGAAAGCACGACGTATCCGGGCACCACCCGCGAACTGATGCAGCCCAAGCTCGAGGCAGCGGGTCTCGTTGCCGGCGTAGATGTATTTCTCGCTTTCAGTCCCGAGCGCGTTGATCCGGGCAACCCTGTGTGGAACACCAAGAACACGCCCAAGGTAGTTGGCGGAATCACTCCGGCATGCACCGAGGTAGCATCAGCGCTTTATGCTTCGTGTCTCTCCAGCATCGTGCCTGTCTCGAGCACCGAAACGGCGGAGCTCGTGAAGCTGCTCGAGAACACCTTTCGCTCAGTCAATCTGCATCTCGTTCACGAGTCCGATATTGACTGAGCGAAAGGTGTTCTCGAGCAGCTTCACGAGCTCCGCCGTTTCGGTGCTCGACACAGGCACGATGCTGGAGAACACCTTTAGCTCAGTCAATATCGGCCTCGTCAACGAGATGCAGATTGTCTGCAACAAGCTCGGCGTAAATGTCTGGGAAGTGATCGAAGCCGCTGCAACCAAGCCATTCGGTTTCATGAAGTTCACGCCGGGCCCGGGAATCGGCGGTCACTGCATTCCACTCGATCCGCACTACCTCGCCTGGAAGATGAGAACACTGAATTACAAGACGCGGTTCATCGACCTGGCCAGCGAGATCAACAGCGAGATGCCGGCCCTCGTAGTGGACCGTGTTGCCCAGGCGCTCAACAAGAACCGCAAGCCCGTGAACGGGAGCCGCATTCTGGTGCTCGGAGTCGCATACAAGAAAGACATCGACGACATGCGCGAGAGCCCGGCACTGGACGTCATCAGGCTGCTGGAAGAAAAGGGAGCGCACGTGACTTATCACGATCCGCACGTGAAGAGTTTCCGCGAGGAAGGAAGCGAGCGGTCAAGCGTGGAAATGACGGATGACGAACTTGGGAGTGCAGACGCAGTAGTCATCGTAACGGATCACTCCGCAGTGGATTATCAGCGTGTAGTCAATCTGGCGAACGTCGTCGTTGACACTAGAAATGCGGTCGCCGGATTGAAGCGGCAGGCACCGGCAGCTCTCGCTTCAGCCTGATACGACGACAAGACAATGAATATTTCAGTAATAGGAACGGGTTACGTAGGTCTCGTCGTCGGCGCATGCCTCGCCGAGACGGGGAATGACGTGATCTGTGCGGACGTCATAGCATCCAAGATCGAGGGTTTGAAGAAGAACATCCTTCCGATCTACGAGCCGGGGCTCGAAGACCTCGTCGAACGAAATCAGCAGGACGGGCGCCTCAGCTTCACCACAGATATTCCGGCCGCTATCGCCTCGGCGGACGTGCTCTTTATCGCGGTCGGCACGCCGCCGGATGAAGATGGCTCCGCAGACCTGCAGCATGTGCTGGCGGTGGCAAAGCAGGTGGGCCGCCACATGACGCGCGAAATGGTCATTGTCACCAAATCCACAGTTCCCGTCGGAACCGCAGGAAAGGTTGCCGCCGAGGTGAGGGCCAACGCCGCGCATCCGTTCCACATGTGCAGCAATCCGGAGTTCCTGAAGGAAGGCGCCGCAGTGGACGACTTCATGAAGCCTGACCGCGTGGTACTCGGCGTGGACAGCGACTTCGCGCGCCGGATGATGAACGAGATCTACGCGCCGTTCGTGCGCACCGGAAATCCGGTGATCTTCATGGACATTGCATCCGCCGAGATGACCAAGTACGCCGCGAACGGGATGCTTGCGACGCGAATCACGTTCATGAACGAAGTGGCCAATCTTTGTGAACTCGTCGGGGCTAATGTTGACATGGTGCGGCGCGGAATCGGAAGCGATTCGCGCATCGGGCCGTCGTTTCTATTCCCCGGACCGGGTTACGGCGGGTCGTGCTTCCCCAAGGACGTGAAGGCGCTTGTTCGCACTGCGGCCGACATGGGAATGGAACTGAAGGTTCTTGGTTCTGTGGAGGCGGTGAACGACCAGCAGAAGCTGCGCCTGGGACAGAAGCTGCGGGAAGCGATTGGAGACGATTTGTCCGGTCTGAGGATCGCGGTCTGGGGCCTGGCGTTCAAGCCGCAGACGGACGACATGCGCGACGCTCCTTCGCTGACGCTGATCGAGGATCTCCTCGAAGCCGGGGCGACGGTCTGCGCCCACGATCCGGCCGCGATGCATGAGGCGCGGGGCAAGTTTGGTGATCGAATCACCTATGCCGAGACGAATTACGACGCTCTGGCTGATGCAGATGCCCTTGTGGTCGTGACCGACTGGAACGAG